>JAHEZO010000098.1 GCA_023250995.1 Flavobacteriales bacterium
TTCAGAAAAAATAATTTCAAAAAATTCGGATTTTAATTCGGCTGAAACTGACCAACCCTTAAAAAACGCTGAATCGAATAATGAAAAGACAGAAAGGAAAGAACCGGAAAACCAGCTGGAAGAATTAAAGAAAAAGAATCTTGAGATAAATGACAAATATCTACGGTTATATTCAGATTTCGATAATTTCAGAAAGAGGAATGCAAAGGAAAAAATTGACATAATTAAATTTGCAGGACAGGAATTAATATCATTAATGCTACCCGTTTTAGACGACTTTGAAAGAGCAATGAAGGCAACGGAAGGGTCACCGGAAAAAGGTTTAAATTTGGAGGGAATTCAATTAATTTTTCAAAAATTAAAGAATACGCTGCTTCAGGAGGGATTACGTGAAATGGAAATTAAAGAAGGTGAATTTAATTCTGAACTACATGAGGCGATTACCAAAGTAACAGTTCAGGAAAAAGATTTAAAAGGTAAAATAATTGATGTTCTGGAAAAGGGTTATTATCTGAATGATAAGGTAATCCGACACGCCAAGGTTGTTATTGGGAATTGAGATTTTATAACCGATGATACGCAAAAAAAAAAATATTTCTTGCAAAGCCGCCTGCCTTTGCCGAAACGGCTACGTGCAGGCAGGCCAAGTTCGAAATTGAAAAAAAAGAAAACTTAATAATAATTCTCAATTTTTTATTGATTTTAATGTTACCGGATTACTTTTTTAAGAACGCAAAGTCCCCCACAGTTTTACTGTGGGGTTGCTCTGCGAACTTTAACCTTAGCTGCCGTTGCGACTCAGCGTGAAATTTTAACTAATATTTTTAATGAAATAATTTCATAGGTTTAGTTAATAAGTACATCCTTTTAAAAAAAACAATTCAGCTTCAGATGGCAAAAAGAGATTACTACGAAATTCTGGAAGTTCAGAAAAATGCTTCACCTGAAGAGATAAAAAAATCTTACCGGAAGATGGCATTAAAATACCATCCTGATAAAAACCCGGGAGATAAAGCATCGGAAGAAAAATTTAAGGAGGCGGCAGAAGCGTACGAAGTACTAAGCAATCCGGAAAAGAAGGCCAAGTATGACCGGTTCGGGCATGCCGGAGTTGGCGGTGCATCGGGAGGAGGTTTTGGTGGTGGAATGGACATGGAGGATATTTTTCAGCATTTTGGTGATGTTTTCGGTGGACATTTTGGTGGGTTTGAAAGTTTTGGCGGGAGAGGTCATACTCAGAAGGGCCATCGGGTAAACAGAGGATCTAACCTTCGGATAAAAGTTAAACTTACGCTTGAGGAGATTGCCAACGGAGTTCAAAAAAAAATAAAGGTAAACAAATATGTATCTTGTAAGACCTGTTCGGGCAGCGGGGCCCAAGGGGGTAATTTTTCGAACTGCACCACCTGCCACGGGAGCGGCCAAATAAGAAGAGTTCAAAATACAATAATAGGGCAGATGCAAACTACTTCCACCTGTCCGAATTGCGGTGGTGAAGGGAAAATAATAAGCGACAAATGCAAATCCTGTTATGGGGATGGAATTGTAAGGGCTGAAGAATTAATAACCATAGATATTCCGGCCGGTGTTGCGGAGGGGATGGAATTATCAATGAGGGGCAAGGGGAACATGGGGCCAAGAAATGGCATTGCAGGAGACCTTTTAATTGCAGTGGAGGAAATACCCCACCCCGAGTTGGTTCGGGAAGGAAATAATCTTTATTATGATTTGCATATTAATTTTTCGGATGCAGCCCTGGGAGAAAATGTTGAAATACCTACCATTGACGGAAAAGCTAAAATTAAAATTCAACCCGGCACACAAGCCGGAAAAATACTCAGATTAAAGGATAAAGGTTTGCCTGTAATTAACGGGTATGAAAGGGGAGATTTACTGGTTACCATAAATGTATGGACACCGCAGGTTTTAAGCTCGGAGGAAAGAAAAATTCTGGAAAATTTAAAACAGTCGCCAAATTTTAAACCAAATCCAACAGAAAGGGAAAAAAGTTTTTTCAGCCGGATGAAGGAGTATTTTACAGAGTAGACGGAAGGCGGAAGATGGAGGATGGAAGACGGAAGTCGGAAGACGGAAGACGGAAGTCGGAAGACGGAAGTCGGGGACGGGAGACCGAAGTCGGAAGACAGAAGACGGGAGACGGAAGGCGGAAGATGGAAGATGGAAGATGGGAGATGGGCTTGGGCTAAATCATATCCGGAAAAATATTGAAATAAAAGTATTTATCGGTGGTTTAAAAAATTGTTGTTAAAGGAAATTCCGGAAATTAAAAAAAAATTTCCGCAGATGGTACGGAGGGAAAACGTTGAGATTACCGGGGATTCAAATCTGTTTTCAGCAAAAAAGCTAAAGCATTCTCCTAACAAATCCATGGCGCTAATTCAAGTAAAGTTCATCAAAAAAAATAATGTCCGATTTGCTCTCTGTAAATAATGTGGTAAAAAAATATGCCAGCCACCTTGCCCTAAATAAGGTAAGCATTGATGTTCCCCGGCAAAGCATTTACGGATTACTCGGCCCGAACGGAGCCGGAAAAACCTCGCTTATCAGGATAATTAACCAGATTACAGCACCTGATTCAGGTGAAATTTTTTTAAACGGAGAAAAGTTGCGACCGGGTCATATTTCAGTAATCGGCTATTTACCGGAAGAAAGGGGATTATATAAAAAAATGAAAGTTGGAGAACAGGCATTATATTTTGCCATGTTAAAAGGCCTCACCAGAAAAGACGCTCTTACTAAGTTAAAGATTTGGTTTGAAAAATTTGAAATACAAGGGTGGTGGAATAAAAAGGTGGAGGAGCTGTCAAAGGGGATGCAGCAAAAAATTCAATTTATCATTACCGTATTGCATCAACCCGAATTATTGATTCTTGATGAACCCTTCAGCGGATTTGACCCCATAAACACAAATATTATTAAAGATGAAATTTTAAGAATGAGAAAAGAAGGTGCCACCGTAATTTTTTCGACCCATAATATGGCTTCGGTAGAGGAGATTTGTGACAGCATTGCCCTGCTAAACAAGGCCGAAAAAATTCTTGAAGGGCGGGTGAATGAAATCCGGTCGGCTCATAAAACAAACATTTATGAAATTGAGTTCAGAGGAAATATGATTGGGTTTGCAAATGCACTTTGGTCGAATTTTGAGCTATTGGAAAAAACAGAGGAAGGGAATATTCAGAAGGCTAAAATCAAACTACTAAAAGGAAGCACTTCAAATAAATTACTTGAAAATTTATTGCCTGTTGCCGATATTGTTTCGTTCAGAGAAATAATTCCCGGGATGAATGATATTTTTATTGAACATGTTTCAGAACCTCCGGGAATCAAAAACAGGGAAATCCTTTTTTTTAACTCTAAGGAATTGAAAAAAGGAGGGGCAGGTGAATAAAACACTATTAATAATTCAAAGAGAATTTTTAAGCCGGGTTAGGAAGAAGTCGTTTATTGTAATGACTTTTTTGGGGCCGGTCCTGATTGCGGGATTTATTTCACTGGCCATCTGGATGACACTTAAGGAGCCCGAAATCCAACTGGCATTGGTAATAGACGAAACAAAAATTCTTTCGAATGAACTTCAAAATTCTGACAACATCGTTTTTTCTTACTCTGCCGACACCCTGCCGGTAGCCATTCAAAAATTTGCCAAAAGTTCCTTTACTTCCCTTGTATTTATTCCCAATAATATTTTAACCAGCAATTCCATTGTAATTCATTATAAAACATATCCGAGTTTTAACATTCAGCGATATATTGCAGGCGAAATTGAAAAATCTCTCGATAAGTATAAAATAAAATCATTTAATCTTGACAAGGAAACTTATGAGAGAATTAAAGACCGCGTAACTGTAAACACTGTGGATTTTAAAAGCAAAACTGATGATAAATTTAAAATGGAAATTACCCTTGTTGGTTTTGCGTTTGCAGTATTAATTTATATGTTCATTTTTATGTATGGGGTTCAGGTGATGAGAGGAGTAATAGAAGAAAAAACAAGCCGGGTTGTGGAGATCATTATTTCATCTGTTAAGCCTTTTCAATTAATGATGGGGAAAATTATTGGAATAGCATTGGTAGGGCTAACACAATTTCTTTTGTGGATGGTTCTTTCTTCGGCATTAATTTTTGCAGCCAAAAATGTGATTATGAATGAAAAGTACGATCCATCCAAAATGATGAAGCATCAAATGACGAGTGAACTGATGAAAGATAGTTCAAAAGAAATTCCATTGGATGCGGGAGTAAATGAAGTTACGGACCTGCTATCGAGGATAAACTTTCCATTGATGATTTCGATGTTTGTTTTTTATTTTATTGGCGGATACCTTCTTTATGCTTCCCTGTTTGCTGCAGTGGGGGCAGCGGTTGACAGCGAATCGGACACACAACAATTTATGGCGCCCATCACCATACCATTGGTTTTTGGTTTTATTGTAGCCGAATTTGCCATTCAAAATCCTGAGGGCTCGGCAGCTTTTTGGTTTTCAATCCTTCCGCTGACTTCACCGGTTGTAATGATGGTGCGAATTGCCTCGGGAATTAGTTCGGCAAATCTTTGGCAGGTTTATCTTTCGATGGTAGTTTTAACGGGAACTTTTATTTTCACCACCTGGATAGCAGGGCGGATTTACCGAACGGGAATATTAATGTACGGTAAAAAAGTTACTTACAAAGAATTATGGAAATGGCTTTTTTATAAAGGGTAATTACTCAAACCGATGAAGCTTAATTCAATTCTTACCTGTCCACATTGCAATAATAAAAAAGAAGAAATAATGCCAACCGATGCCTGTATATTTTTTTATGAATGTGAAAAATGCAAGGCAATAATAAAACCCAATAATGGTGATTGTTGTGTTTTTTGTTCTTTCGGGAGTGAGCCGTGCCCACCAAAACAGGAAGTTTATAATGGGGGAATGAAATGCTGTTAAAAAAAAGGATTTAAGCAATTAAGCCCAAATTTTACAGAAGAAAACTTCCATCGCAAAGTTACTCAAAGGAAAAAACACAAGGACTTTTAAGGTTTGGTTTTCTGCTTGTGTTTCATTTCTTTTCTTTTCCAAGTTCCGGCTTAAAAATTACTCTTTAAAAATTTTCTTTACCACAGTTTTTCCCTCTGTCCCTGCTTTAATAAAATAAAGTCCGCTGGGAATAGATGATAAATAAAGGGTTAATTTTTTTTCATTTTTTGTGGAAGGTGAATTTTCGAAATTCAGAAAATTATCCTCCTCATACATTTTAGGGCAAAATGAAATTACCTTTTCCCAAAGATTATTGAAAATATTGTATGAAAAATTACTGTTTTCAGAATTGAAAACGATATTTAAATAATCATTAAACGGATTGGGATAAATAATAAAATCACCGGTTATTTCTGAAAATTTTTCATTCGTAAAAGAAGAACTCAACTGAAATTCAAAAGCCCCAATATCAATCTCACCATTGTTAATTCTTTGATTGTTTAAGTAATCCTTAATGGGTAAGTAACCGGAAATACCCGTGGATGATCCTGCATTTATGCATGGCGATCCGGCCAGAAGCTGAAAATTATTATTTGTTGTATCCATTAACAAAGGGTTGGAAAAATAGTTAGTTGAGGGCTGGTAAGAATTAATTGCAAATAAGCCTCCACCTAGGGAACAATAAGAAATATCCAATGTCCATTGGGGGTATTGAAAATCGAGGTTATCCAATGAATCAACCCGCGAATGATTATCCCAAATGATATTATTTATGAGCTTAGGGCTGGGAAGACCTCTGATTCTGATTCCACCCCCTTCACCATATTCATTGTATTCTTTATTAAAAGTGCCGTTTCCGAAAATGGTATTGTTTGCAATAATGGGATTTGAATTAAGACAAATAATTCCACCGCCATATCCGCCCGAATAATAATAGGTGGCGTTATTCCTGGCAATAATGTTTCCGATAATTTTGGGGTTGCTGGTATATGCAAGAGCTATTGCCCCTCCCCCATAGCATCCATTATTTTGATTGGATAAAAAATAATTATTTATCAAATTTCCACCAGCATTCCAGTAGTGAAGAGCACCTCCGGTATGGCTGGCAAAATTATTTTCAAAAACATTGTTGTGAATATTAGGGCCAATCCCGGGGGACCCTAAAATATCAATGGCACCGCCATCGCTCCAATAACTATGGGCGGTATATGAATTTATAGAATCACCGGCAATGTTATGAAGGAAAAAACAATTTTTAATTTCGGGAGAAGCAGAATCGCATAAAATGGCCCCGCCCCCTTTCAACACAGGGTTAATGGTAACTGCCCATCCGTTTTTTATGGTTAGTCCATCAATAACATCAAAATAATTTTGTCCCTGATTTAAATTGAAACCTCTCCCGGAATATTCACAATCCAAAATACAATTGGAATAACCGTTTTCCGATTTTATAATAAGATGTTTTTGCGATGCATCCCAACTAAGGTTTTTGTTTGAGGGGCCGGAAAAAATTCCATCTGCAATTAGAATGGTATCCCCTGAATTGGCCGCATCAATTGCTGCCTGAATGGTGTTATAGTCGGAGGGAACCGAAATAATACCGGCAAATGAAAAAGTAGAAAATAAAAAGCCTAAACTAAAATTTGAATACCGTTTAAACCATAAAGGATTGGAATGAGGAATTTCCATAAAAAAGATTGAAAAAATATTCAGTTTTCGGAAAATAATATTGTTCGTTTCGTATTAGATTAAATATAAAATAGAAATTTTTATTAAAAAAATGGCACAAAAACTCTAAAATACAAAATCACTCTTTAATAATTTTTTTAACAAACCTTTTTCCATCCGATTCAAATTTCAAAAAATAAATTCCCGCAAGTTGATTGGATAAATTAAATTCTGATTCACGGCCTATAATTTCTTTTTCAAGAATTATTTCTCCGAACAAATTGTAAACCACCACTGAAAAAGATTTGGCTTTTTGAGAGCCCATTGAAACCGTAAACTTTCCTGAAGTTGGATTGGGAAAAACAGAAAATTTATTTTTATTTATTGACAAAGACCCATTGGATACTGACCCTAAACTATCCGTTTTGACCAAAAAAATATCACCGCAATTCCAATTCACAAAACCGGCTATAAGAAACTCACCGTCATTTGTCTGAATTAACGATGAGGCATATTCATCCAAAGTATCTCCATAGGTTTTAAACCAAATTGAATCACCATTGGAATTAGTTTTCAGAAGAAACATATCACCCAGAGTATCTCCAAAACTACATGTTGTTCCGGTAATAACAAATCCGTTATCAGTTGTATTTACAATAGATGCACCTTCATCATAGCTGCTTCCTCCAAAATTTTTTGTCCATAAGGAATCTCCTTGTTTATCGGTTCTTAGCAAAAAAATATTTATATCGTTATTAAAATTTGCAAAAATGCTATCAAAAGAATTTCCAGCAATTGCAAACCCACTATCGGAGGTTTGGACAATTGAATTCGGAGTAAAGGTTTGAGTTCCTCCACCGTAAATTTTTGTCCATAATGAATCCCCATTGGCATCGGTTTTTAGTAAAAAAAATGGATGGAAATTGCTACCCGAACCATTTATATAATAATTTCCAGAGAGAATACAACCCCCATCGGTTGTTTGGGAGGCCGTAACCAACTGTAGGGAATAGTTATTTCCACCATATTTTTTTGTCCAAATTGTATCACCATTGGATTTCAATTTATATAAATGGGTGGTTCTCGGAAGGAATGGCTTTGATGTATCTGCAGTTGAAAATGCAAAAACATAACTGCTGTCAGGAGTTTGCTGTATTGGCGAAGCCCAGTCGCTTGGATTTTCCATGTTAAAAAATTTTGTCCAAAGGGTGTCTCCATTTTGGTCGGTTTTTACAATGTATTTTTTACGAACAACTTTCCCCGGGTTGGGATTGAAAGCAAAATCACCGGCCAAAATTTGACCTCCATCCATTGTACCACAGATGAAATAAAATGCTGAAAAATAATAGTTGGAATCGGAATTTCCAAAGTTTTTAGTCCATATGGAATCACCGGTTGAACTAACGTGAATTAGAGCTGCATCTTTATTTCCGTAACCTGCAATATAAAATCCCTCATCGTTTCCCTGGGTTACGATTCTATTTCCCCAGGTGTACATGGCTGAAACGCTATCACAATACCGGTATCTCCTTTCCCATCCCTGGGAGAAAAGGAAATTTATAAAAAGAAAATTCAGAAAGATGAAGATAAAGGGAAACATCGGAAATTTCATATTTACCTTTTTCATTTAGAATAAATTATTTGAAAAATTTCCAGGAGATTTCGCAGTAAGCCTAGGGTTCTCACCCCTTCACCATTTTCTTCACCACCCTTTTTCCATTAACAATCGCCTCAATAAAATAAATTCCAGAAGGTTGTTTCGAAAAATCCAATTTCAATTCTTTTTGAATTACAGATGTTTGAAATATCTTTTCACCAAGCAAATTATAAACATTCAGGGTTCCGTTTTTTACAGGAGAGATGAACGTCAAAGTTAAAAATTCGGAAGAAGGATTCGGATAAATATTAAAACGCAATTCAGAATCTGCTATTTCATTTACGGCAGTACACTCAACAGCCGATTTCATTTCCAACTTTCCTCCCGTAGCACCATAAAGAGTCAATTCATCACAATTATCCACCGGGTTCATTGTTTTCCTTTCCGCCCTTGTCAATCCCTCATCAAAATAAGAAAGCTGCCCGGCCGACAAAAGCTCATTGGAGAAAACCACCTGAATAACATTATATACATTCGGGTCGGAGGAAGGAACCCTGGAACCCACCGTATCAATCCATTGCTGTTTTGTAATTTGCGAAAGTTTGCCTTTCACTGTGGTGGCAGAAAGATTAATGGTGGTTGCATTTTCAATGTAGGTTAAGGGGAAATCAACCGAATCTAGCGGAATTAACCCTGCAAGGTAAAGTTCTAATTTACTCCAATGAGAATCTTGTGTTTTAAAATAATTTCGCTCCACATAAAAAGTATCCACCCCAATCTGGTTGATGGAATCAAATTCAAAAGAGGTTGGGCCCAGCAAACCAGAGCTTGGCATTTTTACATAACCCCAATGGGAACTTGCCAGCCCACCGTATAAATCCTGATAAGCAGCCCATTTGTGCAAAAATTCATGAACGGTTGATGGCTCAATAGAAAATGTCCAGTAAACACTTACAATACCTACAAATGGCAATCCTAAATCATACTGACCGTAACCAATGCCCTGAGTAAAATTTGAAGATGGGCCAAAAGCTGCTCTTCCTCCCGGACCTCCAAACATTGGGCTAGTGGTATTCTGAATAAGAAAATAAATATCACCGCAAAAAAGTGTGCTGAATAAAGGATTATTTATCCAGTAAGAATATGCCGGAAAGGGATTTTGCCCCCAATACGAAGTGCGTTTAATATTAATTGTTTTGGAAGTGTATTGCAAGGTATCATTTACCTTAATTACATTGGGTTTTGGAATTTTTGTTGAATCATAACAGGCAATGCTGATTTGAAGATCTATATTTTCTGTGATTGAGGTTCCGGAGGTATAAAAAAACACATCGGCATACCGGAACATAATTTGGTTCATGGTAGAATTTGTGGAGGCACAGCCCAGGGGGTTGTAATTGAAATTTCCTCTGGTAAAAATACTGTCGTTGGCAACCAGATCTCCATTTAACCCGTTATCGAATAAAGTTACCGAAGAAAAGGTGGAACCATTCAGGTGAATACTTGCGGCAGGGGCTCCGGGTTTAACAATTTTTATAGAATCGGGATGGGTGTTTTTGACCCTCATAAATAATTTGAAAGATTCGTTTTTTTCTATTACCGTAGGGAGGGTATTCATATCGGCAATAAAGCTTCCCTGTGCTTTGGTTTGAGAAGCCAACAGAAAAGAAAGAAAAACAAAAAAGTAATTTTTAGCCATAGAGAAAATTTAATTTCAGGTGAATATCAGAGAGATTAAAATTAATAAAAGCAAATGAATTCAATTCATTACAATTTTCTTCACTACCCTTTTTCCATTTATTTCCGCTGTTAAAAAATAAATTCCCGGTAAAGTATTTAGGGTTATGAATTCTTGTTTTCGGTTAATAACCTTTCGAAAAATTACTTCTCCAAATAAATTGCAAATGGTCACCTTGTAACTTTTATTATCCTGAAATTGTAAATTGTCAATGGAAAATTGACCTGTGGAGGGATTTGGATAAAAATTCAGCAATGGTGGATCAGCGGTATTTACTACATCATTAATCCCAGAAAGCGGCCTGACCCATATACCATTTCCACGGGTTCCGGCAAATACATTACCGGCAGGACTAACGGCAATGAATTCAATGCTATTGGTGCTAAGTGGTAATCCGTTGCCAATATCGGTCCAGGTAACACCATAGTCATTTGATAAATATACACTCCCGTTACCAATTCCACCAACGGTTTTATCTACTGCAAAAATATTGTTCCCGCTGACATATAAATTGGGGGTGATATAGGTTGGAAGTCCGGCAATCTTAGTCCAACTGGATCCATTATCGTTAGAAACATAAACTGCAAAAATGCAACCCGCAAAAACATATGATCCGCAAACAGCCACTGACATAACTCCAAAAAGGGTATCTAAATCAGTCCCCACTAAGTTCCAACTTTTACCTGTATCAACAGATAAATAAAGCCCACTTCCAGCCCCTGAGGTAGTGGCCGCAAAAATATTACTGCCACTTACAGCAAATGAGCGAACGATGGTACTCGCAGGTGGAGGCGGGAAACCATTATTGACAGGGGCCCAGCTATTTCCATTATTGGAGGATAAAAACATTCCGTTCGGGTTGGTTCCGGCAAAAATTTGGTTATCCATAATTGCCAGTTCCTGAATAAAATTATTTGTCAATCCAGTATTTACAGTATTCCAGCTGTTTCCGTTATTTGTAGATAAATACACTCCATAAGGGGAACCTGCGAAAATATTGCTTCCATTAATTACAATGGAACTTACTGCAGGACTCTGAAATCCATTGGATACCGGAGACCATCCGACACCTTCATTAGTTGATAAAAATATTCCATTCCCGTTATATGCAAAAATATTTGTGTCGCTAATGGCCAATTCAGTGGCCGCAGCGCTTGCTATTCCCGTATTGCTCAAAGACCATGAAGAGCCATCATTTTTTGAAACAAACAATCCTCCGTTTGTTGCAGCAAAAACATTGTTCCCAATAATATCCAACGATAAGATTAAATCGTTCGAAAGGCCATTAAATACCGTTAACCCATTATTCACCGGAACCCAACTGTTGCCATTATCATTGGATAAAAAAACAGCAAGTCCATTGGTGCCTGCAAAAAATTTTGTTCCACTAACGGCAAAGGAGGTTATTTTGGGATAAGAAATGCCATTATTTGAGGCGGTCCAGCTACTGCCTTTATTTGCGGATAAAAAAAGGCCCAGTCCGGTTCCGGCAAAAATATTCGAATCAATAATAATCAACGAATTCACATATTTATTTGTCAATCCTGTGTTTACTGCATTCCATGTATTTCCGTTATTGGTTGATAACTCCACCCCACTGCCCGCAGCCCCAGCAAAAATGTTAGAACCGCTAATTGCTATTGAAGTCAAAAAGGGTGAATTCCCGACTTTGGTCCAGCTTGCTCCATCATTTGAAGATAAATACATTCCATCATTTGCACCTGCAAAAATGGTGGTTCCGTTTATAGCCAAAACATTAATTAGTCCATTATAAAAATCAGAATTATGGGTTGCCACCCAACTTTTTCCGCTGTCGGTTGATAAAAAAACACCACCCCCTACAGTTCCGGCAAATAATTTTGATCCGTTCAAAGCAAGAGATGAAACACGAAAATTGGTTAAGCCATTATTTGCTGCCGTCCAGGTATTGCCACTATCCGTTGATAAAAAAACTCCGCCACCATCGGTTGCCGTAAAAAGATGTTGCCCATCAGAAACAACTTGTTTGCTGGCACCAAAAGGACCGTTTAATTTTTGCCATTGGGCTGTAATATTTCCATTCAGAAATATTATCATTAACAAAAAAGGAGAGAGTTGTTTCATAAAAATTAATTTTAAAATATTTAATTTTTTGCAACCTTTCTAATCCGCATTTTCCCTTCGGGTTGGGGTGAAAACGAAATAAAATAAATACCCGAAGGCAAAAAAGAAAGATTTAATTCTAAAGATGAATGGATGTTTTTAAAGGTAGAATTAAAAATGTTTTCTCCAAGGATATTACAAAGTTTAATTTCTCCATTTTGGATGGGGGGATTGAATGTGAGAGAAATACTATTGCTGAACGGGCTGGGGAAAATTTTAACTGCCGAATTTTCATCCGAATCAACAATTCCTGTTTCACAATCCACCATAACCGTATCAATTTTGGAGCATCCGAGGGAATCAGAAATAGTAACAATTAATGTATCGGTGGGAAGGCCGGAAAGGCCGGAAACGGTTGAAGTTGTTTTTCCATTATTCCATAAGAAAAAATAGGGGCCCGCACCACCCGATGGAGAAGAGGAAACCGCCCCATTATTTAACCCGCAGTTTGGGGTGGTTATTGAAAAGCTGTTTAGTATTTCGGGTTCAATGGTAAGATTGGTAGTAACAATGCTGTCGCAGCCTCCTGTTGCGGAGAGCGTATCTGTAAATGTTCCGGAGGAAGAATAATTATTTGTTCCAACAGAAAAAACCTGACCGGAGCAAATGGTGGGACTTTGAGAAAACAAAATATTTTGATTTACGGAAAGGTTGGTGGTTACAATGCTATCGCAGCCATTCCCGCCTAAAAGTGTATCTGTGTAAGTTCCGGTGGATGTGTATATGCTATTCCCCACCCCGAAACTTTGACCCGCACAAATCGTTATGTTTTGTGAATATGAGCTGGGAGAAAGAACCGTAAGATTGGTAGTAACAATGCTGTCGCAGCCTCCTGCTGCCGAGAGCGTATCTGTAAAGGTTCCGGAGGAAGAATAATTATTTGTTCCAACAGAAAAAACCTGACCGGAGCAAATGGTGGGACTTTGAGAAAACAAAATATTTTGATTTACGGAAAGGTTGGTGGTTACAATGCTATCGC
>JAHEZO010000099.1 GCA_023250995.1 Flavobacteriales bacterium
TTAATTGCTTTGCAACCGTAACTGTTCCGGTGGTTCCTGAAAAAGGACCGGGAGTATTAAAGTTATAGTTTCCGCCCGAACCGGAAACAGAAATCGTTTTATAGCCCACGCTATCGGTAACCGAACCCAGAGGCGGACCATCATCAGCATCAAAAAAATAAAGTGTAAACTGATTTCCTTCCAGCGGAAAATTCTGGTTTGGCCAGCCCGGAGTTTTATCATTCCATATTGTATCTGAAGTTGAAATTCCTCCATTGCTTCCAATCTGAAAAAAAATGTCAGGGTTATTAAAAGTGCAGGAAACTTCTTCCACATCACCGCACCAGTTTCCATTTAAAGCCGTAACATCAACTCCGGTTACAACATAATGGAATACGCTGGTGGTGCATTTTACAGTAAAATCTCCCGGAGTGAGATAGGTTTTTTTTGGAAATTCGGTGGTGCTGGTCTGACCGTTCCCAAAATCCCATGCATAGGTGATAAGTGGGTTCCCGTTACTCTGAAGATTGGGTGAAAAATTTACCGAAACAGAGTCGCACCCCTGCGAATTATCCATAGTAAAAACGCTGTTGCCCGAAGGGTTAGGAATAAGTTTAAGATGAACCCTGAACGTTGAGTTTTGGGTGGCATTCACTCCGGAAACTGAAACGTAAGCTACCACGGTAACCGTAACACTGTCGTCAAAAGGCATGGGAGGAGTACCGCAGATTTTGGCACATCCCCGCTCGGAGGAAGGAGGACTTGCCGGAGGGAAAAAAGAATTAGTAGCAGTACCGAGATAATTATATGCAGCCCAGGTGAGGCCGGCCGGAAGCCCTGTTACCCCAAGAACATCTATCTGGTTTAAATTTACAGTTCCATATTGCGGATCCTGAAATTGTTTGGGAATGTAAAAGGTGAGGTTGGCATCGTAATACTGGCCTGCGGTGTCCTGGGGCAGTTCACCTGGGCAAAGTTTGGGAGCGGCCGGAACCGAATCACAAGTAATATCAATGGTACAAACGGGGCAGGATTGTGTATTGCCATTTTCCCAAAATAATACAAAAAGGAGAAGGGGTAGAAATGTTTTCATAGAGTGATTTTTAGTAAGTTACAAACTTAACATATTTTCAATAAAAAAAAGTTTTTTTCGATTTAAAAAAATGATTTCCAATATTTACCGTACTTTTCGAAACCAAACAATAATGATGGCCGGCAAAAAATTTTTCTTATTTTTTTTCCCTGGTAATTTTCGGATTAAAATTTTTACTCTTTTTTTTCTTTTTTCCGGAACATGGAAAATTGTTTTTTCCCAACCGTCTTCCCTTTTCGAACATTTCACTGAAAACTCGGGGTTGCCCTCCCGGAAGATTTTCGAAGCAGCCCAATCGTTGGATGGAAAAATCTGGTTTGCCACCGGAAAAGGAGTATGCAATTTTGATGGAATTGTATTTAAATGTTTTAACCTGGAAGAAGGATTAACCGAGAGTGAAATTACAGGGATTCACCTTGACGGAAACGGAAAACTCTGGTGCTGGTCATCGGCCGGAAGAATTTTTTATTTTGAAAACAACAAATTTTCGGGAATAAAAAAAAATAATGAATTGGGTGACAAAACCGGTGGGAGAATCATTAATTCTATCAGTGTCGACACGAATAAAAATATTTGGGTTTCAACGGTTATTCCGGGAGAATTATTCCTGGTGAGTGCCGAAAATACAATTGAAGAAATTAAAATGGCTTCGGATAATAAGTTTTCCTTTTTTATTAAACAGACAACCGATAATAGTTTTGTTTATGGGTCATTGCTATGTAAATCGGAAAATAACAAACTTGTGGTTTTATTAAAAAACGATACTTTTTACATCACACTATCTGAAAAGGAAAGTTTTTCAAAAATTTCTTTTTTCGCTTTAAAAAACGGAGAGTACCTTTTGGCAAAAGGCCAGGAAATAATCAGGTTTAAATCCGGAAAAATTATTCAGCGGAGTTTTACGGAAAAAAACGTGGAGGATATTATTGTTGACACAGAGGGTAAAATATGGGCGGGCCTTTACCTTGGTGGCGTAATTTGTTACCCCGAAGGGAAACTTAGCCCTGCCGGAATAATCAATTACCTTGGAAATAAATCTGTTTCTTCGGTAATGGAAGATAATTCGGGAAATATTTGGTTTACCACAATGGAAGACGGAGTGTTTTTTTTGCCTGTCCGGTCAAATCTTAAATATTCCTCTCCCGAAATTTACTCTCAAAAGGGAGGACCAAAAACAGATGAAAAGCCCAAAGCGATCGCCCGATTTATAGATGGAAATGAAAAGTTAAATTTCAACGGGACGTTGCGGCTAATTAGCAATGATACCACCTTTCAGGATACTCTGCCGCCTGCCATTTTCATAAGCGGAATAAGGATTATGGAAAAAGATACAATTATCCAAACGCAGTATGATTTGCCCTTTGATAAAAATTTCCTGAGAATAAATTTTGCAGGATTTTCCTTCAGCAATTCTGATGAACTTAAATATAAATATCGTATGGAGGGGATTGATAAAGCATGGATTTATTCCGATAACACTTTTGCACAGTATACCACGCTTCCCCCGGGCAAATATTTTTTCAGGGTCAGTGCCATGAATAAAAACGGAATTTGGAGTGATTCTACAGCTACAGTTTCTTTTGCTATTAATCCTCCCTTCTGGAAAACCTGGTGGTTTATTTCGTTGATGATTTTTTGTGGAGCAGCGATTATTTTTTCAGCTTTTTTTATCCGAATTACCCAAATTAAAGACCGCGAAAAAATAAAAGCTGAATTTAACAGGCAACGGGCCAATGCCGAGCTCCTTGCATTAAGGGCTCAAATGAACCCGCATTTTATTTTTAACACCCTTAGTTCCATTCAGCATTTTATTACTACAAATGAAACGGAAGGAGCCCTGAAATACTTATCAAAGTTTGCCAAACTGATGCGAAAAATTATGGATAACTCTACCCGGGCAACGGTACCTTTAAAAGATGAAATTGAAGCCCTGCATCTTTACCTTGAACTTGAATCGCTTCGGTTTAAAAATAAATTTGAATACAGCATAACCATAGGTAAAAATGTAGATGTTAATGAGGATGAAATACCCACGATGCTCCTTCAGCCATATATTGAAAATTCCATTCTTCACGGGTTGCTGAATAAAAATAAAGAGGGAGTAAAAGGGAAACTTGCCGTGGATGTAAAAAAAAATAACGGAATGATTATCTGTTCGATTGAGGATAACGGAATAGGAAGGGAGAAGTCAATGGAAATCAACCTGGCAAAAATCAAAAGCCATTCATCCAGTGGAATGTCAATTACAAAAAACCGCCTGAAAATTCTGAATGAACTTCATCAAAGCAATTTGAGTGTTGAAATAACCGATTTAAAAACAGGTGGATTTCCGAGCGGAACAAAAGTTGAAATATTTATTCCGCTTTAATATTTTAATTTTACGAAATAAAATCAGAAACCAGAATTGTCAAAACTTTATTCAAAGATGAAAAAAAAACACCTTCTTACCTGTTTGCTTTTTGCCATCCCGATGCTAATGAATGCACAGGTGAAAAATGGCGGTTTTGAACTTTGGGATACGGTTTATGCCGGAAACTATTCTTTCGAATTGGATACCTTATTCGGGGTGGATAATCCCATGGGAGGGACGGTGAAAAACTGGGAATCGGGAAGCGGTTACGGCCTTAGCAGAACCACCGACAACCATTCAGGGAACTACTCCATTATTTTGCACAACTGGTACAACTATGCATATGAATCGTTAACCTATAAAGATTCAATAAATTACCGGCCGCAATATTTGCAGGGATTTTTCAAATACATTACAGGAGGGGTTGATGGAATTTCACATGGAATGGCCATGGTAACACTTACTAAATTCAATGGTATTTCTAGTGATACCATTGCCACCGGGAGTTACCAGTTTGACTCTGTTAACACCTACACCCCCTTTCAATCCGGGTTAAACTATTTTTCCTCAACTATTCCCGATAGCATTACCATTTATTTTATTAATGCCAATACAAGTTGCGGAAATAATGTGGTTTGTAATTTACTTTATCTGGATGATATTACTCTTACTACGGATACTTTAACCAACAGTACTTATTTTGAGGAAGAAGAATTTGGAAACCTTTTTCCAAACCCTTTTACAGATGAAATTAGTATTCGAATAAATAATTTCCAACCCGGTTATTTCAAAATCTTCGACTGCCTTGGAGAAAAATTATTTGAAAAAGAATTATATCAAAATGGGAATTCCATTGATTTAACTTCCCTTCCAAAAGGATTTTATTTTTTTTCATTTACCACCTTAAAGGGTACCAAAAAAGGGAAATTGATTCATCGGTAAAAATTGGTTGCATTCAAAAAATTTTATGAAAATTAGGTCAATTATTATTGATGATGAAGAGGGTGCCCGTGAGTCGCTTGGAAATATTATTAAAAATTATTTTCCCGAAGTTGAGGTTTTGGCCAAAGGTGATTCTGTTAAGGATGGGCTTGAACTGATTTTATCTCACCAGCCCGATTTGGTATTTCTTGACATAGAAATGCCCGGAGGAAATGCCTTTAATTTACTTACCTCACCCCGGTTTGGAAATAAAATTTCTTTCGAAGTGATATTCATTACTGCATTTGATCATTATGCCATTCAGGCAATAAAATTTTCGGCACTGGATTATTTACTAAAACCTATTGATGTGGATGATTTGAGGCTGGCGATTCAGCGCTACCAGTCGAAAAGGAACGAAAAGCAGGAATTCAGTCAAAAAATCGAAGTTCTCCTGCACAATCTTAAATTTAATAAGTCGGATGAAACCCGAAAGATTGCAGTGGCCGATATGCAGGGGCTTACTTTTATTAATTTGATTGAAATAATCCGCTGCGAGTCGGATGGGAATTACACGCTTATAAATATTGAAGGAGGGAAAAAAATCCTTTCATCCAAACCGCTTTCAGAATATGATGAAATGTTTTCGGGCGAAAATTTTTTTCGCATTCACCGTTCGCATCTTATCAACCTAAAACACATTAAAAAATATTTCAGGGGGGAAGGCGGGTATGTGCTTATGAGCGATAATTCACAGATTGAAGTTTCGAGAAGAAAGAAAAATGAATTTATGGAGAAGGTTGGGATGTGATTAGGTCGGGCTGCCCGACAAATTGGGCAAAATAAATGTAGGGCTAAGGTTTAAAAATGCTACAAAGCCACAAAGACGCAAAAAAATAAACCATAAGAAAATCTTTTGTGTCTTAGCGTCTTGGTAGCAAAAAAAAGAAAAATTTATTCTTTCAAAAATTAAGATAAAAATCGCGGGTTAAATTCTTATACTCCGGTGTAAAATTATTTAATCCATCACCGGTTTCTATGGTTAAATTATCTTCAATTACCGCATCCTCGAAATTTTGAAATTGCATCAGGTAACGCTTGGGCTCCTTATTGGCTTTCGAAAAAACCTTAGTAATTTTTGCACAATAAAGATTTGATTTTTTTGCCTCAGCCATAAAATTTTCTCCTTCGGTTTTAGGCAATATCAAACAGAATTTTCCTTCAGGGGCAATAAGTTTTTTAACCGAACTGATCAGAATCTCTGAAGATAATTCCGAATAATCCGAATGTCGGGACAGGTTCCTTGATGGTTTTTTTGATTTCAAATTATTTTTAAAAAAGGGAGGGTTTGAAACAATCAAATGATACGAATTTAAATCAGCACCTTCTAAAAATTTTTGAAATGACAGGTGGTACACCTTTATTTTTCTTCCATGTTTTGATTTTTCGATGTTTTCTTTTGCCTGTTTAAAAGAGGACTCATCCACATCAATGGCATCAATAATAAAATCTTTAGGGCAATTATTTTTTATCGAACAAATCCTTTGGGCCAGCATTAAAGCAATCAGGCCGGTTCCGGTTCCAATGTCCAGAATTTTTAACAAAGGTTCATTTTTTACCGGGGGGAAAATAAATTTATCATTTAATGGTAATTGGGCCCAGGCCCCAAGCAGAACTCCATCAGTACCTACTTTCATGGGGCACTTATCCTGATGAATTGAGAATTGTTTGAAATGGAATGCAGGAGAGGACATTGAAAGAATAAAAGGTCCAAATAATCAAATTGGAGTACGAATTTTTTGCAAAATTTCGAAACGGGAAAACTTGGGTTACTTCATTAGGTTTTATTTCGGTGGTTTGTACCTATGGTTGTAATTTGAGAAGGGAAGTGGGTTGATTTTGGATATTGGAATTTAATTTTTCAAACTTGTAAAATCATACAAAAATAATTTAGAGTTTTACCAATTGAACATTGTTCCCCATTCTAAAAAAATTTGCGTTTAACCTCATTTACCCGTGGTGCTTCTTTCTTGTCAGCCATTGCTTTGGAAATCCGACTTCCCGAAGCATTTCATTAGCCTTTTCGAGTTTTTCAGGAAATAAAACAATATCATCATATTTATTTAACGACTTATCAATCCGAACAATCGGAACTTTTCTTTTCTTTATTTCTTTTATTATTTTCATAATACAAATATAATGCTTTTTGTCCCGCTTGGTTACTTTTTTCGTTTTACCAGAAACCCCTCATAGTCCACCCCCTTTCTAAAAGGATCCCAGTCATCTTTTAATTCTCCCAATATTTCGAAATCATTATCTACTTCAGTAAGATATTTTGAAATTCCCATTCGGTATAAACGGGTTCGGGCCTTTGTGCTGCCGGTTACATAAACCATTGAGCCGGGATATTTGTCTGTAAATGCATAAACGGTTGCAACCACTGTTGCCAAAACTTTTTCACTGTCTCCATTGTTGGATATTACAGTGTCATCAATCTCCCCTGTAATTTGATCTTTGTCTCCAAAGGCAAGATTGTAAACATTTTTCAAATTGGTCCGGTTGTATTGCACTATCTTATGAATAAGTCCTTTAGGTCCTTCACTTATAAATTCGTATGACCTTAAATTTTCGCCAGAGGATAGTGGATATTTTGGAAGTTTCATTTCTTGTCGAAATTTTTTTTTCAAAAAGCAATGATTTTTATGAATTTAAATCAATCAGCCCATCGGGAATGTTCATCAGAATAATTTTTTTTTGTTTTTCAATACGGATAATAAAATCCTTTACAAATGGGATAAGGATTTCTTTGTCGTTTCTTTTTAATACCAGAGTTTGTTGGTTTTTATTTTCTATTATTTCATTTACAACACCAACGTCTCCGGATGCGGAATCTGAAACCAGGAAACCTATAAGTTCATGGCCCTGAATTTCAATTTCAGTTTTTTTTGAAACCAATTCAGAAAAGACAAACAATTCCTTATGAATTAAGTCGCGGATGCTTTCAACCCTGTTGAAATCTTCAAATTTTATTCTTCCAAGGCCCTTGTCATCCGTTTCGGCCCAATCAATAAAAAAAGGGACAGGATCGTCACCCCGGTATATTCCGGCAAAAAGTACTTTTTGTTTTCTGAAATTTTTGCTGTTTGACCAGGCAGGGGAAAACTGCACCGTCATTTCTCCTTTTACTCCATGAGGTTTTAGAATTTTGCCAATGAGCGAAAGTGGGTTTTTGGGGTTTTTGTCAATTGGGCCGGCCATTATAAATATAGGAGGAAATTAAAAAAAATAAATTTTTACCCCCAAGGCTCAGAGGTACGCAATGGAAATAAAAAAATTAAAGATCCTTTATGCCTGAGGCGTTTCGGAGGCAGGTTTTTCTTCAGCCGGGGCTGCTTCAGCGGCTGTTTCAGTTTCGGCTACCGGTGTGGCGGCAGCAGTTTTTGCGGCCTCTTCGGCAGCTTTTGCAGCGGCCTTGGCCTCTTCTTCTGCTGCTTTAGCAGCGGCAGCGGCTTCGGCAGCTTTTGCAAGTTCGGCTCTTTTTGCCTGAACTTTTTGTGCCTTGGTTTCTTTTACGGCAACTTCAGCTTCCATTCTTTTCTTTTGTTCTTCACCGGCAGCTTTAGAAAGGCGGGTTTTCTTGGCTTCAATTGTGCCTGATTTTTGTTCGTTCCATTTGGCAAATTTTGCATCGGCCTGCTCCTGGGTTAATACTCCTTTAGCAACCCCTTTGTCGAGATGTTTTTTGTAAAGAATCCCGCGGTAGGAGAGCATGGCTCTCATGGTATCGGTCATTTCAGCACCTTTTTTTACCCAAAAAAGAGCCCGGTCGAAATCAATGGCAATAGTTGCAGGATTTGAATTGGGGTTGTAGGTACCTATTTTTTCAATATAACTGCCGTTTCTTTTTTTTCGGCTGTCGGTAACCACTACATGAAAATAAGCGTTTCCTCTTTTTCCGAGGCGCTGAAGGCGGATTTTTGCTGGCATAAGGCTAAAGGTTTAGTTTCGAAAACTATGTTTTTAGGTTTTCCTTTTTTTAAAAGGGACGCGAATATGAGCATTATTATTGAATGAAAAAAATTTTTTTGAATGAAAAGAGGCAATGGAACGCTGATGACGCTGATTGCTTATGATTAAAATGATTTTTTTTTGTTTTCAAAATGAAAAAATGAACCACTTAGGGGCAAAGAAAAAATTCCTTTTGTTAATTTCTGTTTGTTATTAGGTTCAAAATAAATTTTGCTTAACATAAGATAATAATATGCGTTTATCATTTTTTTCAGTGTCACCGGTGTTCCATTGTGATTCAACTTTTTTTAGTTTATTTGCCTTTTATGGTAAACGGAAAAAAAATAGTTGTGGTTATGCCAGCGTATAATGCCTCAAAAACCTTGGGCGATACTTTTAATGAAATTGATTTTTCAATTGTAGATGAGGTTGTACTTGTGGATGATGCAAGTAAAGATAATACAGTGGAGGTGGCCCGAAACATCGGCATCAAACATATTATCCGCCATGAAAAAAACCTTGGTTACGGAGGCAATCAGAAATCCTGTTATAAAAAAGCAATTGAGCTTGGAGCCGATGTAATTATTATGGTTCATCCTGATTACCAATACACACCCAAACTAATTCCATCCATGGCCTACCTGATTTCTAACGGACTTTACCAATGTGTACTTGGTTCAAGGATTTTGGGAAAAGGAGCACTTCACGGAGGAATGCCGGTTTACAAATATTTTTCAAACCGCCTCCTTACTTTTATTCAGAATCTACTTACAGGGTATAAACTTTCGGAGTATCATACCGGTTACCGGGCCTTTTCGAGGGAACTCCTTGAAAGGATTAACATTGAAGTAAATTCAAACGATTTTGTTTTTGATAACCAGATGCTTTCCCAGATAATTTATGCAAACTATGAAATTGCCGAAATCACTTGTCCTACCAAGTATTTTGAGGGTGCATCATCAATAAATTTCAGCAGGAGTGTAAAATATGGTTTGGGGGTTTTAGCAACTTCGCTGAAACATTTTTTGCAGCGGAAAGGGTTGGCAAATTATATGATTTACAATTTGAAGAGAAACTAATTTTTGGCCAACAGGTTCCTTTGAATTTACCCTTGCTGACAGAAATATTTGACCCTCTAAATTGGAATTCTTTCAAGAGGCCTTTATCTTGCCACTTCAAACATCTGACTCCCGACCTTAAACTTCCGCCTCCCGTCTTCCGACTCCCGACTCCGGTCTTCCAGCTTCCGTCTTTTTATTACTCCACCAAAGTCCCCACCAATTCACCCATTACCACCCTGTTTAGGTTGCCGGGCTTATTCATGTCAAAAACTATAATCGAAAGTTTATTTTCATTGCAAAGGGTAAAGGCCGTCATATCCATAATATTAAGATTTTTTTCATAAACCTCCTCAAAAGAAATTTTTTCATATTTAACGGCCTTTTTATCCTTTTCGGGGTCGGCAGTATAAATTCCATCCACCCGGGTTCCTTTTAAAATTACGTTGGCTCCTATTTCAATAGCCCTGAGTGAAGCTGCGGTATCGGTTGTAAAATATGGGTTTCCTGTACCAGCCCCAAAAATTACCACACGGCCTTTTTCAAGGTGCCGCACCGCTCTTCTTTTAATAAATGGTTCGGCAATCTGTTCCATTTTTATTGCGGTTAAAAGCCGTGTTTTTACATCCACTGCCTCCAGAGCCGATTGAAGGGCCATGCCATTAATAACTGTGGCAAGCATACCCATGTAATCTCCCTGAACCCGGTCTATTACTCCTTCTTTGGCCTGGATTCCCCTAAAGATGTTTCCTCCTCCTATTACAATGGCCATTTCCACCCCGGCATCGGTAACAGTTTTTATTTCCCTCGCATATTGATTCAGGCGGTTATTGTCAATACCAAATTGTTTGGATCCCATAAGGGCTTCGCCACTTAGCTTGAGAAGGATTCTTTTATATTTCATAATAATTGGGAAGAGGGTTAATATTAAATAAAAAGCAAAAAAAAAGAGAGAATTTTTTTTCTCTCTTTTTAATTTCCTTAATTAAATTCTTTTCTCATAAAATTTTGTTTTTAACCCAGAGCTAACCTTTTGAATGAAGTAACAGTCAGACCATTTTCAGATTCTTTTAGGTATTGGGCAACAGTCTTTTTATTATCCTTGATAAAATCCTGGTTAAGCAAAGTATAATCCTTGTAAAATCTTACCAGTTTTCCAAGGGCAATTTTTTCCAGCATTTGTTCCGGCTTTCCCTCGGTGCGGGCCTGTTCTTTACCAATTTCAATTTCTTTTTCAATGATTTCTTTCGGAACATCATTCTTATCAATGGCGATTGGGGCCATTGCCGCAATCTGCATAGCCACGTCTTTTGCCACTTCCTGAATATTTTCACCGCCTTTGTTTAAGCCAACAATAGAGGCAACTTTGTTACCGGGGTGGTTATAGCCAAAAACTTTTTCGGCTTCTAAAATATAAAAGGCTGAAATTTCTATTTTCTCTCCAATTTTTCCAATCTCTTCGGTAATGCGGTCCAGAATGGTTTGACCGTTTCCGTTAAAAGATAAATTTTTTAATTCTTCCGTTGTTTTTGGGGCCTTTTCAACTGCAATTTCGGCAATCTTATGAGCAATGGAAATAAACCCATCTGTTTTGGCAACAAAATCTGTTTCACAGTTGAGAGTTAAAATCACCCCCCGTTTTCCATCGGCTGTTGATTTGGCAATCACCAGTCCTTCTTTGGCTTCTTTATCTGTTCGGTTTGCAGCCACCTTTTGACCTTTTTTCCGAAGAATTTCAATAGCTTTTTCAAAATTTCCCTCAGCTTCCACCAGGGCTTTTTTGCAATCCATCATCCCAAGGCCGGTTTGCTGCCTAAGGGAGTTTACGTCTGATGCGGTAATGTTCATGTTTTAAATTATTTTAATTGGTTTTACAACCTTACTCAGCTGCTTCTTCCTTTGTGGTTTCGGCTATTACTTCACCCGGGTTTGCTTGCTTCACTTTACCTACATTAATATGTTTTCTTTCCCTTTTTTCACCAGTTGGTAGCTCAGCTGCCACTTCGGGAGTCTCATCCTTTTTTTCTCCGGCTGTTTTATCCTTTTCATTTTTCCTCTCTGCCAACCCTTCTTCAATGGCCGTTACCATTATGCTTACAATTTTATCTATTGATTTTGATGCATCATCATTTCCGGGAATGGGGAAATCCACAATATTTGGATCTGAATTGGTATCAACAATGGCAAAAGTGGGGATGTTTAACTTACGGGCCTCATTTACGGCAATATGTTCTTTCATCACATCAACAACAAATAATGCTGCCGGAAGGCGGGATAAATCGGCAATGCTGCCAAGATTTTTTTCCAGTTTGGCTCTCTGACGGGTAACCTGCAATCTTTCTCTTTTCGACATGTTGCCAAAAGTTCCGTCATGTTTCATTTTATCTATCAGCGACATTTTTCTGATGGCTTTCCTAATGGTTGCAAAATTGGTAAGCATTCCCCCGGGCCACCTTTCGGTAACATAAGGCATATTAAGATTTTTTATTTTGCTGGCCACCAGATCTTTTGCCTGTTTTTTTGTTGCAACAAACAAAACTTTTTTTCCAAGTTTGGCAATTTGTTTCATTGCTGTGGCGGCCTCTTCAACTTTTACCACAGTTTTGTGAAGATCAATAATGTGGATTCCGTTCCGCTCCATAAAAATATAGGGAGCCATATTTGGATTCCATTTTCTTTTAAGGTGTCCGAAATGAACACCTGCTTCTAAAAGTTCATTATAATTTGTTCTTGCCATTTACCCTTTTGGTTTAAAATTAATTCTGATTAAATATGATATTGATTTTTTTAAAGTAAAAATCCCGATTAACGTTTTGAGAACTGGAATCGTTTCCTTGCCTTTTTCTGCCCAAACTTTTTTCTTTCAACCATCCTTGGGTCTCTTGTTAGCAATCCTTCTTTTTTTAATGCTGGCCGGAAGTCGGGGTTTTGTTTGCAAAGTGCTTTTGCAATGGCTAGCCGAACGGCTTCTGCCTGTCCGTTTAAACCACCGCCTTTTACATTTACCTTAATGTCAAATTTGCCTGTGTTTTCAGTTACTTTAAGTGGCTGGGCAACTTTTATCTGAAGAAGTTCTGCCTGGAAATAATTTTTTAAATCTCGACCGTTAATTGAGTATTTACCGTCTCCTTTTGAAAAATAAACTCTGGCTATAGAGGTTTTTCGTCTTCCCGAAGTATTTATTGATTCCATATTTATTTTATGTTATTTAAATTAATGATTGCTGGTTGCTGGGCATCATGAGGATGGGTTCCGCCTGAATATACGTGAAGGTTTTTATACATGGCATCCCCAATTCTGTTTTTGGGAAGCATGCCCCGAACGGCATATTCAACCAATGCTGTTGGTTTTTTGTTTACTAATTTTTTGGGAGTAATAAACCGCTGCCCTCCGGGATATTCCGTATGATGAACATATTGTTTGTCATCCCACTTTTTTCCGGTGAAATCCACCTTCTCTGCATTGATAACTATCACGTTATCCCCGCAATCTACATGGGGAGTGTAATTTGTTTTATTCTTTCCGCGAATCATTTTGGCCACCTTTGAGGCTAATCTTCCAAGGGTTTGGTTTTCAGCATTTACCAAAACCCAGTTTTTATTCACCGTGGCCTTGTTTGCTGAAACAGTTCTGA
>JAHEZO010000245.1 GCA_023250995.1 Flavobacteriales bacterium
AACCCTTACCGATACAAATGGCTGCGATAGCACTCTGGTAAATCCAATCCTTATTTCAATCCCTGAGGCAGGATTCTTTGCCGGACCTCAAAATGATGATTGTCCGCCCTTTGATGCCTCCTTTATTGATTCTTCTTCCTCCGATATAATTTCCTGGCAATGGAATTTCGGAGATGGTGATATTATCACTAAAAATTCACCGGATACCACATTCCATCTATATAAAAGTTCAGGGTATTTTGATGTGGGAGTAATTGCCACCAATGCCCTGGGATGCAAAGACACTCTTGAAATTGATTCTTTTATCCGGGTTCCAGGGCCTGCCGGAACTTTTACTTTTTCGGTTGATTCAAATCGCTGTTTTACGGAGGCAAATTTTTCCGCCATAACTCAAGATGTTTCCAGCATAAGTTGGGATTTCAGGGATGGAGTAACGGGAACCGACAGCGTTGTTTCACATCGTTATGAAACAAATGGTTTTTATAACCCGATATTAATTTTGAAAGACTCCAATAATTGTCAGATATCCATTGAATCCACGGATACCATTTTCGTATCAACGGCCACTATTTCGAATTTAATTATTCCTGATACAAATAAATCTTTTCCTGAAAACAGTATTCTTTTTACCGGGAGTTCTTCTTCACCAGCTCCGGTAGTTTCATGGGAATGGAATTTTGGAGATGGCGACAGTATTACCACCACATCTTCTTCCCCGCAAAAACACCGGTATATTTCCACCGGTGATTACAAGGTGGTATTAAAAATAACCGATTCTGATGGATGCACTTCAGTTTTCGATACTCTTATTTCAATAATAGAAGGGGTGATTACCTCCAATGTTTTCACTCCCAACGGGGATGGAATAAATGATGTTTTCACCATCCTGAGAAACGGTAAAAAGGAACATTACATTGTAATTTTTAACCGGTGGGGCGAAAAAATTTATGAAAACACTGCCCCCGAAATTCAATGGGCCGGAAAAAATTTCTCAGGAGAAGCGGTTCCAAACGGAACCTATTATTTTGTTCTCAAATCCACAGGAGAAAACGGGGAGGTAACCGAAAATCACAATTTTATTACCATCATCAGATAATGCCCGGTTCCAACCCATCGCTGCTAAATTCAAAAGAAAAAAAAAAGGCGGCCGATTTTTATTCCGGAATTCTGCAAAATAACCGCACTGTTTTAAGTAAAGCCATAACACTTTGTGAGAGTCAAAAAGAGGAGCATAGGAAACTTTCCGGATCAATTCTCGAAAAATGTTATCCTCATTCCGGAAATTCTTTAAGGATTGGAATTACCGGGGCCCCCGGGGTTGGCAAAAGTACTTTTATTGAAGCCCTGGGAACTTTTTTGACCACCAAAGGAAAAAAAACAGCAGTACTGGCTATTGACCCGAGCAGCAAAAAAAACAGCGGGAGTATTTTGGGTGATAAAACCCGCATGGATAATTTATCGGCCAGCGAAAATGCATTTATCCGCCCCTCCCCTTCCTCGGGAGAGTTTGGCGGAACAGGTCCTGCCACAAGGGAAAGCATCATTTTATGCGAAGCTGCCGGCTATGAAATTATTTTTATCGAAACGGTTGGCGTGGGACAATCAGAAACCGAAGTTAATGCAATGGTAGATTTTTTTATTTTGCTCACTATGGCAGGTGCAGGGGATGATTTACAGGGGATAAAAAGAGGAATAATGGAAATGGCCGAATTGGTGATAATAAATAAAACTGACATAGGGAGGACTCCATTGGGAAAAGGAAATCAGGATGCGGAAGGATTATTATTCAAATCACAGCTTTCAAATGCCCTTAAAATGTTTCCAAAGCACGAGGGAAAATGGGAGGTAAAAGTTCTTTCCTGCTCCTCTCTAACGGGCAAAGGAATTAAAGAGATTTGGAAAGAAATAGAAAACTATTTTTTGGTTGTTAAAAAAAACGGATATTTTCTTTCCAAAAGAAAAAATCAATTATTGAGCTGGTTCAGCGATAAGCTGGAAAAGGGATTAAAAAATTATTTTCTCGGAAATGATGAAGTAAGGAAGTCAATTGGAAAAATGGAAAAAGAAATTTTAAACGGAGCTACACTTCCCGGAATTGCAGCCAATAATATTTTAAAAAAATTACCAAAACATTTATTCCTTAATACATCCAAAAATTTTTGAATAAAAAGTGTTGAAGTCAAAATCTTTTTGCCTTCCACTCATGATTACAATTACTATTTCTTTGGAAGGAATTATCAGGATTTTTTGCCCTCCGTACCCATTGGCAAAATAAGCATCATCAGGAACTGATTCTATTTTTTTATCCGAAGCTTTCAACCATATCTGGGCACCATATTTTTGGTCCGATGACTTAACCGGAGATATGCTGTAATCAGCCCATCCTGAATCGAAAATTTGCTTTCCAAACCAGTTTCCTTTATTCAGGTATAACAAACCGAATTTAGTCCAGTCACGCGCGGTAGCCCATCCATAAGATGAAAAAATATAATTCCCCGAATTATCCATCTCGATGGTTGCACTGTTCATTCCTATAATATTAAACAGGCTGTCAAAAGGAAAAGACAGGTATTGACCGTAATTTTCAAATTTATTTCT
The DNA here is from genome assembly GCA_023250995.1 of Flavobacteriales bacterium. Taxonomy (GTDB): domain Bacteria; phylum Bacteroidota; class Bacteroidia; order Flavobacteriales_H; family JAHEZO01; genus JAHEZO01. The sequence goes on from JAHEZO010000245.1 coordinate 2,599, forward strand.
GAGAATTTGAGAAATTATATTTGTGGTTCCCGAAGAATAATACCATTCGTCCCCGGGATTTTTATTAAGTGGTTTACCAATGGCATATTTAGCAACGTTTGGCTCCAGATAAAGCATTTGTGTAACATCGGTTTTAAAGCTATATTCCTCAATCCATTTTAATCCGCTGCTCATTTGTAATAAATTATTCAGGGTAATTTTTTTTCTTTCATCATTATTCCATTCGGGTAAAAGGCTGGTGTCCCCCAGGTTCAATTTCCCGTTTTTTTCCATATTACCGCAAAGTGCATTTAAAACCGTTTTTGTCATTGACCAACCAAGCAACGGAGTTTGGGTGTTTACCCCATTGGCGTATTTTTCTGCAATTAGCTTATTTTTATAGGCCATGGTAATGGCAAGGGTAGCCGCGTTTGAATCTATGGTTTCTTTTAAAATAAGATTTAATTTTTGCAAATCGAAAATCTGACTGTCAGCAAGGTTTAAAGGTTCAAAAAGTTTGCTTTGAATTAAATTGCCAGAATCTACCCGACTAATATTCTCTTTAAAACTGCTGTTCAATTTCCCAATGCTGTCGAGTACGCATCCGCAGGCAAGACCGTTTTTGTAAAAATAAGCACTCCTTTCAGCAAGTCCCCAAAGGGTGGCGGTTACCATTTTCCCTGTGGAATCAATCCGGCATTTTACACTATTTACAGGAAAAAAATTAAATGAATTATGAATCCGGCCATACTCAAGATTGGAAACAAATGAATATGAACAAGTGTATTTGGCCGCGTATCCGGTGGCAATTCTCAGTGAAGGATAAAGGTAAAAGTAAAATAGCAGGATAATTGCAGGTAAAAAAATCAAAAAGAAAATCTTCAGAAACCTTCTCTTCTTCATAATTACGCCAACTGCATTCTCGAACGTTTTCTGTCAATCTCTTTGAGCATAGTTTTTCTCAACCGGATTGATTTTGGAGTTACTTCAACATACTCATCCCCCTGGATGTATTCTAAAGCTTCCTCAAGTGAAAATTTAATTGGAGGTGCAAGTTTTGCTTTTTCATCCGTACCCGAAGCCCTCATGTTAGTGAGCTTTTTTGTTTTTGTAACATTAATCACCAAATCTCCCGGCCGACTGTTTTCACCCACTACCATTCCTTCATAAACATCTTCATTTGCATCAATAAAAAATTTTCCCCTGTTTTGGAGATTATTTAAACTGAATGCTACCGAAACCCCTGCATCCATTGAAATCAGCGATCCGTTTCTTCGTCCGGGTATTTCTCCCTTCCATGGTTGAAATTCAATAAAACGATGATTCATCATGGCCTCCCCCGAAGTTGCAGTGAGCATGTTGTTGCGCAAACCAATTATTCCTCTGGAAGGAATAATAAATTTCAAAATCATTCGGTCAGCTTTAGGTTCCATATTTTTCATTTCGCCTTTCCGCTGAGTAACCATATCAATGGCTGTTCCGGCCATGTCGGCAGGTAAATCAATAATCATTTCCTCAATGGGTTCACACCTGTGCCCGTCAATTTCTTTTAAAATAACCTGTGGCTGGCCTACCTGCAACTCATAACCCTCCCTCCTCATGGTTTCAATTAATACCGATAAATGCAGCACCCCTCTTCCAAAAACAATATATGTATCAGGAGAACCAGAATTTTCAACCCGAAGTGCAAGGTTTTTTTCAAGTTCCTTTTCGAGCCTTTCTTTCAGGTGCCTTGATGTAACCAGCTTTCCTTCCTTGCCAAAAAACGGTGAATCGTTAATCGTAAATAACATGCTCATCGTTGGCTCATCAATGGCAATAGATTTAAGGGCTTCCGGAAATTCAAAATCTGCAATAGTATCTCCAATTTCAAAACCATCAATTCCCACTATGGCACATATATCACCGGCTTTTACTTCCTCTACTTTTTTCTTTCCGAATCCTTCAAAAACATATAATTCTTTTATCCGGCTTTTTTGAATGGTTCCATCCCTTTTCACCAGAGAAACTGCCTGCCCTGCATTTACTTTCCCTCTGTGAACCCTTCCAATGGCTATTCTGCCAATATAAGTTGAATAATCTAAAGAAGTGATAAGGAGCTGAGTGGTTCCTTCTTTCATTACAGGTGCCGGCACGTGCTCAATTATGGTGTCCATTAAGGCGGTAATATCGGTTGCAGGTTTTCTCCAGTCCAAACTCATCCAGCCTTGTTTTGCCGATCCGTACACCACGGGGAAATCAAGTTGCACCTCACTGGCATCCAGACTGAACATCAATTCAAAAACAGATTCATAGGCCTCATCCGGGGTGCAGTTTTC
>JAHEZO010000100.1 GCA_023250995.1 Flavobacteriales bacterium
TGGTACTCCTCAGGATACCGTTGCCCTCATTTCTAACAAAGATGGTCAAACAATTCCGGGAACCGCATGGGAAATGTGGAGTGATAACTCATGGCATCACGACAGCACTTCTACTTCCTGGGGCCTGAATATTTCTAACGCCATTTGGGTAATAAAATGCAGCCCCGGAGGAAGCCCGAATTGCACAGGATTTACTGCAAGTGCAACTTCAACTAACCCCACCTGCTCGAACAATTCAGGAACTGCAACGGTTTCAGCCACCGGTGGGACTACTCCATATACCTATCTTTGGTCAAATAGTGCCACCACGGCTTCAATTACTGGATTAGCTGCCGGAACCTTTTCAGTAACCGTTACCGCTGCAAATAGTTGTACGGCAACTGCAAGTGTAACCCTAACCACCCCGGCCGGCCCAACGGTTACCGCCACCGGAGTTAATGCAACCAATGGCTGCAATGGAAGTGCAACAGCATCAGCTACCGGTGGAAGCTCGCCCTATACTTACCTTTGGTCGAATAGTGCAACAACAGCAAATGCCACCGGCCTTTGTGCGGGAACATACACAGTTACAGTTACAGGTTCAAATGGATGTCAGGGCACTGCCACCGTTACAATTACTTCAACAGGAGGAACCAGTTGTGATACATTATTTTATTTTGATGGAGTGTATTACGCACCGCAGCCAAGTGACACTGCCGGTTTTAAGTTTAACGTAGTTGACAATGATCAGAAAACTCCCGATTCATCTTTAATTGCTTATGGAATTAATTCAAACTGGCAAATATATTCTGAAGTGGTTTCTCCCGGTGATACCAACAGGTTTATTGGTGCTACTTCATATTTCAACCCTGCCGGTCAGGCCGACAACTGGCTAATGTTCGGAGGGGTTACCATTCCCGCCACCGGGGCCGAATTAAAATGGGATTATGAAATTGCAAATAACAATTACCGTGACGGGTACAAAGTACTTATTAACACCACCGGCCCTAACATCTCTGATTTTGCCTCAGCAACAGTGCTCAAAAATGTTCCCGATAACGACCCTTCTACCAATGGAGATACCGTTTGGACCAGTAACACAGTTCAAATTACCACTCCTTTTGTGGGCCAGAAAGTTTATATTGCTTTTAATCATAATGCCAATGATCAGCTATTAATTTTCTTCGATAACATTACGGTAAGAGATTGTAATTCTTCTCCCAATTGTACCGGTTTCACTGCAGCTGCAACCTCCACAAATGCTTCCTGCGGACAAAATAATGGGACCGCAACAGCCAGCGCAACCGGTGGAACTTCCCCATTAACTTACGCATGGTCAAACAACGGTACAACCGCATCCATTACCGGACTTTCAGCCGGAACCTATTCGGTTACCGTAACATCTTCCAATGGCTGCACGTCAACAAATTCAGTTACAATCACCTCTTCAGGAACAGCCCCTGTTTTAACAATCAGCAGTGTAAATGCAGCATGTGGAACCAATAATGGTTCGGCAACAGTAAATGCTACAGGTGGAATTACTCCCTACACCTACAGCTGGTCGAATAGTGGAACAACTGCTTCAATTACGGGATTGGGAGCCGGTACTTATACCGTAACTGTTACAGGGGGTAGCTGCACCGCCAATGCAACAACAACCGTTAATGGGGGAGGAAATATGTCGGCTGCGGTATCTTCGCAAAACACCAACTGCCCCGGAACTTGTACGGGTCAGGCTTCGGTGGCTCCTTCAGGAGGAACTTCACCTTATTCTTACCTTTGGTCGGGAGGAGGAACTACTGCAACTAAAACCGGATTATGTGCAGGCACGTACTCGGTTACTGTTACTGATAATGCTGGGTGTACAGTGATAAAACAAGCCACCATCACCACCGTTTCTTCAAATATGTATGTGAGTTCGACTACCACCAATGCAACCTGCAATAATTCAAATGGTACGGCAACGGTTACTGTTGCTGGCGGAACCACCCCATACAACTATAACTGGAATTCAAATCCTCCACAAACTACCAAAACTGCCTCCGGACTTCCCGGAGGAAATTTTGATTGCGTGGTTACCGATTCAAAAGGATGCATGGATACCGTTTCGGTAACAGTAAATAATGTGGGCGGGGTTACAGCCAGCGTTACCAACAGCTCTACCATTTGCAAGGGAGATTCAACTACTTTGGTGGCTTCAGGGGGTACCACCTTTTTGTGGAGCCCCGGGGGAGCAACCACCAATACAATTAAAGTAAGCCCTGCGAACACAACCACCTACATTGTTACGGTTTCTGATGCCAACCAATGTACCGATACTGCTTCTGCAACCGTAACTGTTAATTCAATTCCGGTAACTGCTGTAGCTGCTTCAGACGATACGGTATGCGTAGGGGAATCAGTAACATTAACCGCCTCAGGCGGAACATCCTATTTCTGGAATTTTACTTCGCAGTCCACTGCCTCCGTTACTGTAATACCGAGCCAAACTACTACTTATACAGTAATGGCAATGAATGGCAGCTGTGTTGGAAATGCAGTTTCAATTAAAGTAAATGTATTTCTCCCAACGCCAAATGCGGTGGCAAGTTCAGATGTGAGCACCACCTATATTTCACAGGGAGGAACGGTGAATTTTAGTAGTACGGGTTCAACAGGAATTTCCTTTGGATGGGATTTTACCGGGGATGGAACCATTGATGCAACCACGCCAAATGCAACCTACAGCTATACCGCTTCGGGGATTGCAACTGTGATTTTATCGGTTACTTTTGGTAATTGCACTGATTATGATACCTTGTACATCAATGTTCAGAATATTCCGGGAACCGGAATTGTTGAGGGAGAATCAGGAAACGGAATCCGTGTGTTTCCCAACCCCAATAACGGAAATTTTCATATTTCAGGGAAGGGATTTCAGGTAAATAAAATTGAATTGTTGAACATGCTTGGGGAAATAATATTTTCTGAAATTACAGAGGGTAAAACGGACAAATGGGATTTAGAAATGAAGACCAATTTCCCCACAGGAATTTATTATCTGAAAATAAAATCAAAAGATAGGGTTGTTACAAAAAAGATTACCCTGATAAATGAATAAATTTTATGAAAAATATTTTTGTTTTCTTTTTTGCGGCATTTGGCCCTTTAAGTTTTATTGCCCAGGTTAAGGATCCTGGAATAAATCTGAACGGATTTAACAGATGTGCAACCACTGAAAAAATGATGGAGCTAAGGGCAATTAACCCCCTAGCTTTTGATAAGAACAGGGAAAAACAGGAAAAAATAATTCAGGATTGGATATCCAGCCATCATCTTAACAAGGCACAGGTAATTTATACAGTTCCGGTAGTGGTTCAGATATTCGGTTCTTCTGCAAACAACGCAGTGACTGATAACAGAGTTTACGAGCAGATTGATGTGATAAATAAAGATTACCGCAGAAAAAACTCCGACACTACAAAAACCCCTTCAGTCTGGAAATCAATTTCTGCCGATTGCGAAATTGAGTTTTGCCTTGCCACCCAGGATCCGCTAGGTAACAACACCAACGGAATTGTCAGGAAAACGGGGTCAAATACTCCCGCAACTTCCGATCTCTGGAATACGAGCCAATACCTGAATCTTTTGGTTTATAATATTGGCAACGGAACTCTTGGGTTTACCTACCTGCCATCCAATTCTCCCAATAACGGGGTGCATATTTCCTATCAGTATTTCGGGAAAACAGGAGCTTCTGCTCCATATAATCTTGGCCGGACCGCCTCCCATGAAATAGGCCATTGGTTTAATTTGGAACATATCTGGGGTGATGATGGTACGGCATGCAATGGCTCAGATAAGGTAGGCGACACTCCCAATCAGGCCGGGGAAAATTATGGTTGCCCCGGATTTCCACATACTGATGCTTGCACCGGTACCGCCCCGGGTGTGATGTATATGAATTATATGGATTATTCAGATGATAATTGCATGAATATGTTTACCGAAGGCCAGAAAGCAAGAATGGTATCTGCCATTAATCAGTACCGGCCGGGTTTGCTAAACAACGGGAAATGCGGGACCCCTCAGCCAACCGAGGATGCAGGAATTGAAAGCATTTCCGCACCTTCCGGTAATATTTGCAGCAATAGTTTTATCCCTGTTGTGGTTTTAAAAAACTTCGGAACATTACCTCTTTCATCTTGTGTTATTAATTATTTTTTCGACTCTAATGCCCCTTCTTCCTTTAATTGGTCGGGTAACCTTTCTCCGGGAGCCACAACCACAGTAACATTTTCAGCAATGACTTCAATTGGAGGAATACATAGCTTTACTGCCAACACTTCCAGTCCGAATGGGAATACCGACAACAATACTTCAAATGATCAGGCAACCGGTTCCTTCAGTAATTCTGTTACAGGCCTTTCAATGCCTTTTTCAGAGGGGTTTGAAGGAGCTTTTCTTCCCTCCGGATGGATATTAAATAATCCTGACGGTTCAACCACCTGGGAAAAATATACAGTTGGGTTCAACTCATCTTCGAGTGCATATATGGCAAATTTTAATTATAATGCCAGCGGGCAGGCAGATGAATTGATTTCACCGGCAATTGACCTATCCATCGGTTCTAACCCAAAATTAACCTTTAGTGTGGCTTATCGCCTTTATACCAACCCGGCTTCATCTCCAAATTATTCAGATACTTTGGAAGTCCTCCTTTCCCAAGATTGCGGAATGACCTATACTTCCATCTATAAAAAATTTCTTACTGCGCTAACCACAGTTACTCCAACCTATTCAACTTCCGAATTTTTTCCTTCCGGAGCAGGTTCATGGAGGCTGGAAACAGTTCCTCTGGCAAATTTTTCGAGTTCAACCAATGCAATTTTTAAATTCCGCCATGTTACTGATTATGAAAACAATCTTTTTTTGGATAATATTAACATAACCGGGGGCTCCCCTTGTAATATTACCCTGAGTTCAACTACTACAACTTCATCTTGCGGACAAAATGATGGCACTGCTACGGTATCACCTGCAGGAGGTTCATTGCCCTTTGTTTTTTTGTGGGATAACGGGCAAACTACAGCAACCGCTACAGGGCTTTCGGCAGGTAATTATTCGGTTTCTGTTACCGATTCAAATGGTTGTACCAAAACATCGGTGGCCTCGGTAAGCAATACCAATGCACCAGTGGTTATTGCCGGGGGAACTGATGCCAGCTCTTTTGGTGCTTGTGACGGCACCGCTTCAGCCAATGCTATCGGAGGTGTTGCACCATATACTTTTTTATGGAGTAATGGAGGAGGAAATGCCACCATTTCGGGCTTATGTGCCGGAACCTATTATGTTACAGTCACTGATTCTTCTGGTTGTTCGGCTGCTTCCACAGTAATTGTTTCACAGCCGGTGGGAATTCCAAATTTTAATCGAAATATTATTGCAGCCCTTTTTCCCAATCCAACCAATGGAAAAATATTTGCGCACATTGAACTTAGCCATTCAGAATATTTAAAAGTAATCATATATAATAATCTGGGGGAAAAGGTATATTCAACAGAAAAGGAAAATTTTTCAGGAGGCCAAATTGAAATGAATCTCTATGGTCTTCCGGAAGGAATATATTTGGTTGAAATTGAAACTCCCGAACAAAACCTGATTAGAAAAATCAGTTTGATGTATTGATTTTTATTCCTGAAATTTAACATGCTAATTGATACTTCGAGCGAAAAATTATTTCTTCCCGAAAACCTGCCTGCCAAACTGAAAAAAGCCGGAGAGAAAATTTTTTCAGGAGAGAGAATTACTTTTGAAGAAGGGGTAATGCTTTTTGAAGAAGGGGAATTACCTTTCCTTTCTGCTCTTGCAAATTTTGTGAGAGAAAAGAAGAATGGAAACTTTGTTTATTTCAACCGGAATTTCCATATTGAACCCACAAACTATTGTGTTTTTGATTGTAAGTTTTGTTCTTATTCGAGATTTTTGCGGGAGCGGGGCGACTCAGAGGCATGGGAAATGACAGAGGAGGAAATTTACAAAATTGTAAAAAGTTATATTGGTAAGCCGGTTACCGAGGTTCATATTGTAGGCGGAGTACACCCCAAAATGGGTCTTCAGTATTTTGCTAATATCATAAAAAATATTAAAACAATACTTCCGGGAATTCATGTAAAAGCTTTTACGGCTGTTGAACTTGAATATATGTGTCGCAAGGCCAAATTAAGTTTTAAGGAAGGGCTTAAAATTTTAAAAGATCACGGGCAGGATTCCCTTCCGGGTGGAGGAGCCGAAATTTTTGATGAGAAACTCAGAAACGAAATTTGTGCCGATAAATGCAGCACTAATGAATGGCTCGAAATTCATGAAACAGCTCATGGATTGGGAATGGCCTCTAATGCAACCATGCTTTATGGACATATTGAAAATTACCATCACCGGGTTGATCACCTTGAACGGTTAAGGCAGCTCCAGGACAAAACGGGTGGCTTTAATACTTTTATCCCTTTAAAATTTCGCAATAAAGACAATCAAATGTCAAACCTTAGAGAGGTTTCGGTGATAGAGGATTTAAAAAATTATGCCGTATCGAGAATTTATCTCGATAACTTTAATCATATCAAATCCTATTGGCCAATGATTGGCAGGGATACAGCCCAAATGAGCCTTGATTTTGGAGTGGATGATATTGATGGAACCATTGACGACAGCACAAAAATTTATTCGATGGCCGGAGCTGAAGACCAGAATCCGGCATTATCAACCCAGCAATTGGTAGAACTTATTAAAGGAGCAGGGAGGCATCCTGTGGAAAGGGATACTTTGTATAATATCGTGAATGATTTTGGGGAAGCGGAAATAAATTTCTAAAAAGAAAACCATTTCGCAATTTTTTTTAACAGTTATCCTTCCTTTTTATGCACCGCATAATTCCTCCATCTTTCAATAACTGTTTTCATGTCGGAGGGTAAATCTGAATCAAAAAATATTTTCTTTTTTGTTGTTGGATGTATAAATCCCAGTGACTTTGCATGAAGGGCCTGCCGGGGCAACTCTACAAAACAATTTTCTACAAATCGCTTATAGCTGGTAAATACGGTTCCTTTTAAAATGGCGTTCCCCCCGTATTTTTCATCATTAAAAAGCGGATGCCCGATATGTTTGAAATGCGCCCTTATCTGGTGGGTACGGCCTGTTTCCAATTTACATTCTACCAAAGTTACATAGCCAAATCTTTCAATAACATTATAATGAGTAACCGCGGGTTTTCCCATATCGCCTTCGGGAAACACCTGCATTACCTTACGATCTTTTGTGCTTCTCCCGATATGGCCGGTTATGGTTCCCTTTTCTGTTTTGATATCGCCCCAAACCAGGGCTACATATTTTCTTTCGATGGTTTTTTCGAAAAATTGTTTTGCAAGAAAAATCATGGCCACCTCTTTTTTTGCAATTACTAATAAGCCCGTGGTGTTTTTATCAATGCGATGAACCAAATAGAGCGGAGGGGCATCCGGCCTTTCCTCATCAGAGGGGATTTGGTTGGAATTTTTTTCAACCTTTTGAACTTCGTTCTTTAATGATTGAAGGGTGAGGGTATGGAAAAGCAAGGCATTAAGAAGAGTTCCTGAAAAATTTCCATGGCCTGGATGAACCACCATTTCGGAAGATTTATTTACAACAACCAGGTCGGCATCTTCATGCACAATGTTTAGAGGAATTTTTTCGGGTAAAATCTGAGTTTCGCGCTTCGGGTAGGGAAGTACTATTGTAATATTGTCGAGCGGTTTTATGCTGAAATTTGATTTTACAGCTTTTCCGTTTACCAGGATGCTTCCTGCAGCTGCGGCATTCTGGATTTTATTTCTCGAAGTATTTATCTTATCGGAAAGGAATTTATCTATGCGCAGCGGATGCTGCCCTTTATCAACGGTAAATTTATGGTGTTCAAAAAGTTCCTGATTCTCATCTTCGGGTAAAAGTTCATTGGTCATAATTATTCTTTAAGCAATTTGTGAAAAATGGATTCACCGGATTTTTCACTTTTTATTTCGATGAAATAAATTCCATTTTGAAAGGGGGCAACATCCACCTGAAAATCGCAGGACGATGTTTTGAAAAAAAGGATTTCCTCCCCTAAAACATTTGTAATTCTGATTCCGAATTTTTTTTCAGTTGTAAAAACTTCTTCATTATTGATCCGGATATTAATAAAATCTTGCGCAGGATTAGGGAAAATATTTACTTGCAGTGAATTAGTTTTATGGTTAAAAACCCCGGCTGCAGGTTCTCCAATTCCAAAATCCGGCCGCATCATTAAGGATCCCGAAACAGAGGTGTTGTTCCAGCTTCCGGTAAGGGTATTAAAAATTTTACTCTGGTTATTAATGTTTTTATCCAGTCCAATAAAAATTTTATCATTTGTGGTTTGTTCCCATCCGATATAATAGTTTCCGTTTACTGCAACCGGAAAGGAAAGGTTGTATCGCACAAAATCATTTATGTCAGGTGAGTAAATCGGTTTTTCCAGTATTCCGCTCTGATAAATAATGTTTCCCGGAACCCCGTTGTTGTCATTCCAAACAATAATTTTAAAAGTGAATTGTGAGATGTCGTTTTTCATATAAGGGAAATAAAAAAATATTCCTTTGAGCGAATCAGGCACGGTGGTAGAAAACTTATAGGCAAGTTGCACCCCGGCAGAATTAAGATAATAAACTCCCTCTGCCGAGCCATCATCATAAGAATAATAAGTATCAAATATTTGTTGCCGTATAACGGTATCATTTAAATTGCAAATATCAGGGAGGGAATGTCCAATAATATTCTTGATAATAAAAACCGTGTGGTTGCTGCTGGAAGGGGTAAACTGAAAATTATTAGGAGCCGCAAAAACCGAATGACTTACGACTTGTTGTGTAAGTGGGGCAAAATTTGTTTGCAAATTTATCGATTCCTTGTATTCGATTGTTCCTGTTTCATCAAAAACGAAATAGCGGTTTGAATCATTCAGTATGGTCTGGTTGCTGAGGTTAGAAATTTTTTCCTGGTAATTCTGCACCATAAACTGGGCGGCATTTCCTTTAAATGCACCCATGGGCATGGAGGTGAAATTGTTTACAAAAGAATAAGCCGTGCTGATAAAAGCCAAATCATTTACAGCGTTATCATTGATGTTCCGGTTTTTATCCAGATAAACATAATCCACATTCCAAATATCGAGCATGCCCGAAAGGGTGGCGTAATTTCTGAATCTGAACCTAAAACCTTTTTGTAGGAATTTCGGGTCATTAACAGCAAATTTCACATATTGAAAAACAGGTTGCTGTGCAGATTGTGAGGATGTGATTCCGGGGGTGCTCCAAACCCAGTTCCAAACACTGTCGGAGGGGGAATAAAACTCAAGTGCAAGTGAATCTTCAATATCCGGAAAATCCCCAAGACCCTGGGGTTGGAAATAAAAACTTAAAACCACCAGTGAATCAGTAGTCAGGTTGCCCAGATCAATTGGTTTTGAGGTGAGAAAATCGGCCGGCCCGTAGGTGGCCGGAAGAGAAAAATCGTACGGGAAACCGGATGAATCCAACCCATCAAAAGTAGCAGCCCCAATGGTGGGAGGATTTACAGAAAATCCATCGTTTACATAGGTTCCGTTATCTGTCCATAGATAAAAGCTGCTGTCTGATTCAAAATAAAAAGTATCTCTTGAATTAATAAAAACAGAGTCAGCTTGCAGATAAATTTCTGTGGTATCGGTTCCATTAACACGATAAGTATAATTGCTCCAAACCGTATCGGAACCCGTAGGTTGGTTTAAAAGGGAAGGGAAGGCAGGATTATTATTTCCAAAAAAAGTAATTACATTTCCGGGTAAATTCGGAAAAGAGTCATATTGTTGTGAGCCTGAATTAAAAATATAATACCAGGTAGTATCGAACAAAACCGTTGTGCTGTCAACAAAGTTTCCGTTTAAACTAAACTGAATTTTATTTATTTCAAAAACGGAAGGGTTTGATGGATTTTTCAAATACCTTTTAATCCTGTTAACTGAAAAATCATCTAAAAATGGAAGGGAAAGGGTATCTGTTTGATAAATCCAGAGGGAGCTGTTTTTTTGGTTTGCCCCAAATTGCTTTTTATTTTTTGAAAACAAAAAAGGATTGAAATCAAGACTAAGGATTCCCTCTTCTGAGGTATTTGTAACCGAAACTTCCTGTGCATTTGAAACAACAAGTTGAAAAAGAAAAAGAAAGGCAAGGGGTAATTTCATAATAGCTTTAAGAATTTCATTCGGCTGAATCGGGGACTTCAATTTTTATTTTTTCCTTATCGCAGGTTAACCAAACCTGAATGGTGCTTCCCAAATTGATTGAAACATTTTGTTCAAATGCAGGAGATTGCCTGATAACAAGAGCAGAAGCAGAATCTTCCCTGGTACTGCACCCTTCATAACTTACTCCAAAAAAATTCAACGCCATTGAGGTTAAAAACACCGAAACTTCACTTCCGGTTTTCCCATATAAATCAGGAATGGGAACCAATTCATTGCTTTGGCCCTGTCCAAGCACAAGGTCAACAATAGAATTTTTTTCAACCATGGTTCCCGGTTCGGTTTTATTTCCTTTTATTTCCATTCTCAAAACACAGTTAAAACATTGGTCGGGAATATATTTCTTGTTTCCCACTCGAAGCCCGTAATATTCAAGAATGGCAGTTGCTTGCCGCAATGTAACATCGGTTAAATCAGGGAGTGCAACCCGCATGGGTAATCTTGCATTTACCGTGAGATAAATTTTTCTTCCCTCTTTTACGGCCGACCCCGCAACAGGATTCTGATCCACCACAGAGCCTCTGGGTTTATCGGTTTTGTAAACGGAATCAACAATAATATATTGCAGCTTTGTTCCCGAAACAACCTCATCCAGCTGTTCAATTTTTTTTCCTGTAAAATCGGGAACAGGAAGGGTTTCCCCATGGAGTGTAAATTTATCAAGATAACCCAACATCCACCTTGCCCCAAAAAAAAGCAACACCGCTGCAAAAAGGGAATTTATCCAAAAGGCTTTGCTGAAAATAAAACGGAATAAAGTAGATAACATTTGAAAAATGGTGATTTAGGGATTTAATGGCAAAGATAAGACGAAAAAATTGTAAATAGTTTTTTCATTATTCCTAACTTCGTGGCAAACCCTCAGGCAAGTTTGGGTGAAATACGATTGGGAAATTAATTAATAGCCTGAGTTTTTGATAAAGTAAAAATATTATTCGGAAAAATAAAAGCTGCATTTTTTTTGCCATTGCGTTTTGCGGCTATTAAAATTTATTAAAGCATTTAATTATTTTGCCCGGATTTTCTTTATGAAATTTAATTTTAGGGGTAACATAAACGGATTATTTTTTTCTAATTTTAAAACAAAATGATTTCAATTCAATCTTTTACTTTCAATCCTTTTTCGGAAAATACATACATCCTTTATGATGAGTCGGGGGAGTGCATAATTATTGACCCCGGTTGTTACGAAGCTTTCGAAAAATCCGAATTGCTTGATTTTGTAGTTCAAAAAAAATTAAAGCCGGTGAGGCTGATTAACACCCATTGCCATATTGACCATATTTTCGGAAACAAATTTTCGGCAGAAACTTTCGGTTTGAAACTTGAGGCAAACAAGGAGGAACTTTTTAATCTTAAACATTCGGAGCAGGCGGCAAAATTATACGGTATTCAGGGATATGAGCCATCTCCGCAACCCATTGTTTTTTTAAACGAAGGCGATAAAATCAGTTTTGGTAATTCGGAATTGGAAATCCTTTTTGTACCGGGACATTCACCGGGGCACCTTGCTTTTGTTTGTAAGAAACAAAAATTTATTATCGGGGGTGATGTTTTGTTTTACGGAAGTATTGGCCGGACGGATTTTCCGGGTTGCAGTCATGAAGCCCTGATAAAAAGCATCAAAACAAAATTTTTTCTATTGGAAGATGATTTCAGAGTATTGTCCGGACATGGCCCGGAAACGAATATTGGCTTTGAAAAGAAAAACAATCCGTTTTTGCAGTAGATTTATTAAATAATTTTACACCGAAAATACTATTCAAGGAGTTTATATGGATAAAGGAATCAGAGAATATTTCATTAAACAGCTTCAAAAGGAACATGCTTTCTGGAATTGGAATCAGGATGAAATAAAGCATATAAATGATGATACAATTATTGAATATTCAATTCTTTATTTAGATATGGAAGAAATAATTTTATTATTCGATCATTTTGAAAAAAAAAGAATAAAAGAAATCTGGTTAAAAAAATTGGTAAGGCAGGAGCCCATGTACCATAATTTAAACCGGTTGATGGCATTGCTTTTTTTTGGGATTAAGAACCCCGATCGTTACCTTGCTGTTTCGAAAAAAAAAATATTGAAAAAACTTTATTTATGTTAGGCATAACACAAAATACCGAATACGTATTGAAAAGAATTTCGGTTTTGCCTTCGTTGGCGGATTTTACTTTAATTGGCGGAACCGCACTTTCCCTGCAAATCAATAAAAGGCTAAGTGAGGATTTGGATTTTTGCAAATGGTCATCAAACATTAAAACCGACAAACCGGAGGTAAACTGGCCTTTGCTGAAAAAAGAACTTGAAACAACGGTTAAAATCGAAAAAACGGACATTCTGGATTTTACCCAAATTAACTTTGTTTTAAACGGAGTAAAGGTTACTTTTTTTGCTAAGCAGAAAAATTTGTCACCTGTTAAAAATCAAGTAAAAATTTTAAACAATATTAATGCAGCCGATATAGGGGCAATTGGAATTATGAAAACTGAAGTTATTCTTAGGAGAAGTGAGTTCAGGGACTATTATGATATTTATTCGATAGTTAAGGAGGGGAAATCTATTCAGGGAATTCTTTCTGGAGCTTCGGAATATTCTAACCATACTCTAAAAACAAAAAATGCATTGATGTTTTTATTGAACTCAAACAATTTTTCAAAGGACAACAGT
>JAHEZO010000246.1 GCA_023250995.1 Flavobacteriales bacterium
TTTCAGATTTCCGTTTTGTATAAAGGAAATTTAATTCAATACCTTGATAAAGTTCTGCAGTTTGGATTACCTCTTCCGGCCAATTATGTTTTTCTTTGTTTCCTGGGGTTTTATTTTTTACTCCTTTGCATGAGAGTAAATCCATGGCTAAGTATTGCAGGTTCGCTGGCTTTTGGACTTTCCTCCTATTTTTTTATTATCCTCGAAACGGGGCATAATTCAAAAGCCGAAGCCATCGCCTATATGGCACCTGTGGTAGCAGGTGTAATACTCTCCTACAGAGGAAAATTATTGGCGGGCGGAATTATTACCGCTCTTTTTTCTGCACTTGAACTTTATGCCAATCATTTCCAGATAACTTATTACCTGGTTCTAACCCTTATTCCTTTGGTAGTAGTATTGTTTTTTGATGCCCTGAAAAACAAAACCCTTCCGGATTTTTTCAAAGCAAGTGCTGTGGTTGGATTGGCGGCACTCTTAGGGGCATCTACCAATACCTCTATTTTATGGTCAACATCAGAGTACAGTAAATATACTACCAGAGGCCCTTCCGAATTAACTATTAACTCCGATGGAACTTCAAATGGTGAAACCAAAACAAGCGGACTGGATAAAGATTATGCCACTGCCTGGAGTTACGGCATTGGTGAAACTTTCACCTTGCTCATTCCGGGTTTCTACGGAGGTTCATCCACCGGAGAACTGGGCACCGGTTCTGAAGTTTATAAGGAATTAAAAGCAAAGGGAGTCCCGAATGCCAACAATATTATTAAGCAATTGCCTCTTTACTGGGGCGATCAGGCATTTACTGCAGGGCCCGTTTATGTAGGAGCAATCATTTGTTTCCTTTTTGTTCTTGGATTGTTAATTGTGAATGGCCCTCTTAAATGGTGGTTGCTTTCCGCAACCATTTTCTCAATTATCCTTTCATGGGGAAAAAATTTCATGGGCTTTAATGAACTAATGCTCGATTATTTTCCTGCGTATAATAAATTCAGGGCCGTTTCCATGACATTGGTAATTGCAGAGTTTACCATTCCGTTTTTGGGCTTACTTGCTTTAAGCCGGATTTTCGAACCTGAGGGAAACCTGACAAAAGGAGAAATTATTAAAAATCTTAAATATTCAATTTATTTTGTTGGAGGACTTCTCTTGTTTTTTATTCTTTTCGGTGGAAGTTTATTTGATTTTTCAAGTCCTTCGGATGCCCAGCTTGAAAAAAGCGGATGGCCCGATTATTTGATTTCTGCTCTGCAAAATGACCGTAGTTGGTTGTTAAAAAAAGATGCAATCAGGTCACTAATTTTTATTTTAATTGTTGCAGGAATTATTTGGGCTGTAATAAATCAAAAAATTAAAAACCATCTGGCGTATGGAATTATTGCTTTTTTAATTCTGGTTGATATGTGGGGAATTGATAAAGATTATCTGAACAGCGATAGTTTTGTTGCGAAAAACAAAGTGGACCTTCCCTATCAGCCAACTCAAGCCGACCAGCAGATATTTGCCGATACAGATCCCGATTTCAGAGTGTATAACACTACCGCCAGACTCGATCAGGACAGCCGCACTTCTTTTTTTCACAAAAGTTTAGGCGGGTATCATGGCGCAAAATTAAAACGGTATCAGGAGCTAATTGATTTTCATGTGGGGAGAGGAAACATGGCAGTGATAAACATGCTGAATGCCAAATATTTTATTTCAGGAAACGACAAAGGGGAAGTTTTTGCACAACGAAACCCGGGTGCCCTGGGTAATGCCTGGTTTGTGAACAATATTAAAATTGTGGCCAATGCCGATTCTGAAATTACGGCCATGAAAGAATTTGACCCTGCTTCAACCGCAATTATTGATAAACGATTTGAAGATAAATTAATTGGGTTTATTTCCAATAAGGATACCACAGGAAATTCATCCATAGCATTAGAAGAATACAAACCAAACTACCTGAAGTATCAATCCAAATCTGTTACAGATCAACTGGCGGTTTTTTCCGAAATTTATTATGATAAGGGCTGGAATGCTTTTGTTGATGGAAATCCGGCCCCTTACCTGCGCGCAAATTACGTACTAAGGGCAATGCGGGTTCCTACTGGAGAACATACCATTGAATTTAAATTTGAACCAAAATCATATTTCATAGGCGAAAAATTATCTCTGGCCAGTTCTGCATTGCTTCTTTTAATGGTTGGAGGGGGGATATTTATTTTACTTAGAAAAATCTATAAATTTGTATGAATAATAATCAAAATATGAAATCTGTTAAAAATAATCCGCTTCCGAAAATTTACTCGGATAAAAAAGGAAATTTTTTTATTGCAGGGACTAATATGAAAGTGGAGGAATTAATTTCTGAAAAAATTGCGTTTGGTTGGAGTCCCGAAGAACTAAACCTCCAACACCCGGATCTTTCTATGGCCCAGATTTATTCAGCCTTAGCCTTTTACTCAGAAAATATTGCCTTTATTGATAAAAAGATTTTTCTGACCATTCAAAAGTCCGATGAAATGAAAAAAGGAACATCTCTCCTCCGAAAAAAGATTGTAAATCGTCTAAAGCAATCTATGTTCTTTGCCTGATGCCGGTAAAATTATACATGGACGTCCACATTCCTAAATCCATTGTGGTAAATCTTCAAACCAGAAATGTGGATATTATAACTGCTCAGGAAGATGGTGCAGCCCGATATAATGATGATAAATTAATTTTAAGGGCCGGAAAATTAGGCAGAGTCCTTTTTTCCTTTGATATTGACATGGTAATTGAAGCGGTTCGTTTTCAAAAAGAGAAAATTGATTTTTCAGGAGTAATTTATGCACATCCACTCAAAAATACAATTGGAAAATGCATTGAATTATTAGAATTATATGCAAAAATTGCTGAATTGAAAGATTTTAAAAATATGGTGGAGTTTTTATAACCCAGAATCCAATCTTGAAAAAAGCCCTCATCATCACCTACTATTGGCCACCAAGCGGAGGGGCGGGAGTTCAGCGGTGGCTTAAATTTGTTAAATACCTTCGGAATTTCGGATGGGAGCCCATTGTGTACACACCCGAAAACCCTGAAATTCCCGTGCTTGACGAATCTCTGAAAAAAAATATCCCTGAGGGTTTAACCTTGCTTAAGACAAAAATTTTTGAACCCTACAGTTTTTATAAGCTTTTTGTAGGACGAAAAAGGGATGAAAAAATTAACACCGGCTTTCTTTCCGAAAACAAAAAGCCAAAATTTGCCGAAAAAATTTCTGTCTGGATCCGTGGAAATTTCTTCATTCCCGATGCCCGAAAGTTCTGGATTAATCCTTCGGTAAAATTTCTTGAAAACTACTTGAAAAAAAATAAAGTGGATGTAATAATTTCAACTGGTCCGCCACACAGCATGCATTTAATTGCTCTGAAATTAAAGACGAAATTTAAAATCCCCTGGCTGGCTGATTTCCGCGATCCCTGGACCAATATTGACTTTTATGGAGACTTAATGCTTACCAAATCTGCAAACCTCAAACATCACGATTTGGAAAAAAAAGTTTTGATGAATGCCGATGCCATTGTAACCGTGGGCGAAACTATAAGCAAGGAATTTTCTTCTTCTTTTCCCGAACGGGAAAAATTTATTCACACCATCACCAATGGATTTGACTTAGAAGATGTTTTCGTTGGAAAAGTTGAGTTAGACAAGAAATTCAGCTTAGCTCACATCGGAACGCTTGTACAGAGCCGAAACAATATTTTATTATGGAGAACCCTTTCAGAAATTGAAAAGGAAAACCAAACTTTTTCAGAAGATTTAGAAATTAAGTTGGTTGGGAAAGTTGATTTTTCGGTGTATGAATCGATAAAGAAATACGGGTTGGAAAAATTTGTAAAAAAAATTGAATACCTGCCCCATAACCAGGTAGTGAAATTCCAACAGCAATCGCAGGTCCTTTTGCTTTTATCAAATAATACCAAAAATGCTAGGGGAATTCTTACCGGAAAAATTTTTGAATATTTATCGGCAAAAAGACCTATCCTTGCCATTGGTGATTGTAATGGGGATATTGCAAAAATCCTAAATGAAACAAATGCAGGAAGGATTGCAGATTTTGAAGATGCTGATTCTTTGAAAAATATTATTCTCGGGTATTACAGAGATTTTAAAAATGGAAATTTAATTTGCAACAGCAAAGGAATTGAAAAATTCTCGAGAATGGAACTTACAGGGCAATTAGCCGGCCTCCTGGAAAGTTTGTTGGGAGAATTTTATAGATATTCAAAATAGTAAAGTTAACAATTTCTAAATGAAAAAAATAATAACAATCATTGGTGCCAGACCACAGTTTATTAAAGCTGCTGCCGTGAGCCGTGAATTTGCCAAAAGCAAACAACTAAAAGAAATTATTGTTCACACCGGACAACATTTTGATAAAAACATGTCGGATATTTTTTTTGCCGAGATGGAAATTCCCCAACCCCATTACCATTTGAACATCAATTCACTTTCACACGGGGCCATGACCGGCCGGATGCTGGAAGAAATTGAAAAAGTCCTCCTGGCCGAAAAACCTGATTTAGTAATGGTTTATGGAGATACAAACTCCACTCTTGCCGGAGCCCTGGCAGCAAAAAAACTTCATATTAAGGTGGCCCATGTGGAAGCAGGCCTAAGGTCATTTAATATTCAAATGCCCGAAGAAATAAACAGGATTTTAACCGATAGGATTTCCGATATTTTATTTTGCCCCACGGATACCGCCATTAAAAACCTAAAAGCGGAGGGGTTTGCAAATTATCCCTGTAAAATTGTTAAAAACGGAGATGTGATGTATGATGCCGCTTT
>JAHEZO010000101.1:0-7258 GCA_023250995.1 Flavobacteriales bacterium
TTTTTGCAGTTCTCTTTCAATTATCATTGCTGAAATTAAATCGGAAAAAGGGGCGGGATTATCTTTTAGTATGGATTTAATTTTTTTTTCATTGATATCTATCCGGTAAAAAAGGGAAATTAATTTATCGAAATTTACTTCTGCCATTCTGGAAATAATTATTCCAACCTGCGATTTTAACTCCAGGTAGGCGTTTTCAGGATGGCCCGAAAAAATAATTTGCTCCCCAGAGGATTCAAAATCTTTTTTTATTTGTTCCGCTGTTGCATTAATTATTTCTGTTTTGCTGAAATAATCCTGAAGTTTGTCGGGTTTTATTTGAGAAGGAAACATAATTGCAAAGGTATTAGGATTGGGAAGAAAGTAAGGAGATTAAATTTTTATGGGATAAAATAACAATTGATTAACTGAAAAATAGATTACTTGAACAAAAGAACAAAAGGAAGTTCGATTGCAAATTTTTTTTTCTCCCGCAAAGGTGACATATATCATTAATTGGCAAGATGACAAAACCATGACAAAACATTTTCTTATCGCTTGCATTTTTGCTCATCATAAAAAATGTTCAGATGGATAATTTTAAAATCATTGCCTTTACATACAAAAACACCGGGGTAAACCAACTAGGAAAATTTCATATTGAAGAGGAAGAAATTGCACCCAGGCTCAATCCGTTAAAAGCCATATTTGGAATTCGTGAAATAATGCTCCTTTCCACCTGCAACCGGGTTGAATTCCTGTTTGTACTTAATGGATCCCTTTCAAAAAAACTTGTAACAAAAATTTTACGGGTCGCATTTCCATTGATTGACGATTTGGATATTGAAGAGATAGTTTCAAAGGTTTTGGTTTTGGAAGGTGAGGAGGCCCTTCGGCATTTGTTTTATGTGGCATCTTCTCTCGATTCTCTTGTAGTGGGTGAAAGAGAAATAATTACTCAGGTACGGAAAGCATATGAACTGAGCCTGAAAAACAATCTTTCAGGTGATTTTCTAAGGCTGGTGATAAAAAAAACTCTGGAAGGGGCCAAAAAAATTTATACCGAAACAAATATTGCAAAAAATCCTGTTTCAGTAGTGTCACTGGCTTATCGTAAGCTCAGAGAATTAAATGTGGCGCTGGACGCAAAAATTTTATTTATTGGTGCAGGAATTACAAATAGCCATATGTTAAAATATTTCAGGAAACATGGTTTTGTGAATTTTACCATTTTCAACCGAACTCTTTCAAACGGAGAAAAATTAGCTAATGAAGTGGGTGGAAATGCTTTGCCATTATCGGATTTAATTAACTTTAAAAAAGGGTTTGATGTTATTGTTACCTGCACCGGATCTCCGGGAGTGATTATTTCAAAAGAAATTTATCATAGCCTGGTGGGCCATGATAATTCGAGAAAGATTGTAATTGATTTGGCTGTTCCAAATGATTTGGATGCCGAGGTAGTAAATTTGTTTAATGTAAATTTAATTGCAATAAATAATCTGCAGGAAATTGCAAAAAAAAATCTTGAGGGGAGGGAAAATGAACTATCGCATTGCAAAACTATTGTTGAAGAAAACCTGAGAGATTTTGAAATTGCTTTTCAGGAAAGAAAAGTTGAACTTGCAATGAGTAACATTCCGAAAAAAATCAAAGAAATTAAAGATGCGGCAATGAATGAAGTTTTTGCAAAGGAAGTTGGACAGATGGATGTGCAATCAAAAGAAACCCTTGAAAAAATTATTTCCTATATTGAAAAAAAGTTCATTGCCCTGCCCATGAAAATGGCAAAAGAAATATTGATTCAAAATCCTTCCTGAAATTTCCTTCTCCCCTAAATGAAAAAAAACAAGGCGTTGATTATCGGAAGCCGGGGAAGCGACCTTGCCTTATGGCAGGCTAATTTTGTACTTTCAGAATTAAAAAAAATTGGCATTCCCGCTGAAATAAAAATTATCAAAACACAGGGGGATGTGGTTCAGCTTGGATGGGATAAATTGGAAGGAAAAGGATTTTTTACCAAAGAAATTGAGGACGCCTTGCTAAATAAGGAGATTGACCTTGCGGTTCATTCGCACAAAGATTTGCCTACCGGGAAATCCAAAGGATTAATAATCGGGGCGGTTTCAGAGAGGGAAGATCCCAGCGAACTTTTGCTGATAAATAAAAATGTGGTAGATGAAAAGGAAAAATTTTTTCTGAAAAAAAATGCGCGAATAGGAACCTCCTCAGCAAGGAGAAAAACTCAAATTCTTGCCTGGCGAGAGGATGTTAAAGTTGAGGATTTAAGAGGTAACGTACCCACCAGAATTCAAAAACTGAGGGATCATAAATATGATGCAGTGTTGATAGCCAATGCGGGGGTTGCTCGCTTGGATCTTAAAGCACCGGCAGGTTCTCCCCATGCGGGAACTTCTGTTTATGAAGAATTTTGTTCCCTGATATTAAGTCCAAAAGAATTTATCCCGGCACCCGCACAAGGTGTTTTAGCCATTCAGGTAAGGGAGGAGGATAATGATCTTATTGGAAAATTAAAAGAAATAAATTGCCAGGGCGTTTCTGAAACCATCGGTATTGAACGGAAGATTCTAAGTTTGTTTGAAGGGGGATGTCAGCTTCCATTGGGAGTTTATTGTGAAAAAGAGGAAAATCAGGAGGGAGAAATGATTTATAAAGTGAGGGTGGCTAAAGCAGAAAATTTCCCGGTTCCCCAAAAGTCAGTAAAGACCACCAAAGAAATGTCCCAAGGGATTTCCTATCCAAAATATTTTTATTTTGAATCGCGCAAAGAGGAAGGATTTGCCGAAAGGATAGTGGACAGGATAAAAGGTTTTAAACCTTCCAGCGTTTTTATTTCGAGGGATGAAAAAAGGGATGATTTTCTAAAAAAGGGGTTGCTTGCCAGCGGCTGCAGCGTAACTTTTCAATCGCTTATTGAAACAAAACCGGTTCCTTTTAAAATTAGAAATAGGCCCGACTGGATTTTTTTCTCAAGTAAAAATGCGGTGAAGTATTTTTTTAGTCAGCATCCTGAAATTGGGCCGGCAAAACTTGGAGCGGTTGGGAGGGCAACAGCCGATGAAATAAGAAAATGTGGGAAAAGGGCTGAGTTTATCGGGAATTCTGATGATACTCGGATGACCGGAAAAAAATTCTCGGCTCTTGTCGGAAATTCAGTGGTCCTTTTTCCACAGGCAAAACAAAGCATGAAAACAATTCAATTGCAATTACCAAGAAGAGAAAATGTAATTGATATTGTGGTTTATGAAACAATAAAAAATCCGGAATTTAAAAGTGAGGATAAAAATTTTGAAGTATTGGTTTTTACCAGCCCATCAAATGTTGAAACCTTTTTTGAGAAAAATAAAATTAACGGAAACCAAAAAGTTGTAGCAATGGGGGATTCCACTTCAAATGCCCTCAGGAAAATGGGAGTACGGGCAAATAAAATGGCTCCTTCCTTTGATGACCTTGGCTTGCTTATGGCCGTGTTAAGTTTGTAATTAATTAAGAAAGTATTATACAATGGAAAAACAACCCTTAAATATCAGGCCCAGGAGGTTAAGAAAATCCCCCATTCTTCGCGATATGGTGGCCGAAACCAGACTGAGCAGGGAAATGTTCATTTACCCTTATTTTGTTGTCCCTGGGAAAAAAATCAAGCATAAAATTGATGCCATGCCTGGGATCCACCATTTTTCCCTGGATCAACTTCTGTTCGATGTAGAAAAAGGAATGAATTCCGGGGTGAATAAAATTTTACTTTTTGGCGTTGGCGAAAAAAAAACCGGGGATGCCAGTTCCTCCTTCAGCAATAATTCAATTGTGGTAAAGGCGGTTAAGGAGTTGAAAAGAAAATTCGGGGAGGATTTATTTGTAATAACAGATGTTTGTGTTTGTGCCTACACCACGCATGGCCATTGCGGAATTTTAAATGATGGGTATGTGCATAATGATTCATCGGTGGAAGTGATTTCTAAAATGGCTCTTGCTCACGCAATGGCCGGGGCCGATATGGTAGCTCCTTCAGACATGATGGATGGAAGAATTTCAGCCATCCGGGGAATTCTCGATAAAAATAGATTAGAAAACACTTCTATAATGTCTTATGCCAGCAAATTTGCCTCGGCCTATTACGGACCTTTCAGAGAAGCTGCAGATTCGGCCCCTCAAACAGGCGACAGAAAATCTTACCAGATGGATTTTCGCAATGCAAGGGAGGCATTGAAGGAAGCTTTGATTGACGAACAGGAAGGGGCTGATATTTTAATGGTGAAGCCGGCCCTGGCCTTTTTAGATATAATTTCTCAACTCAGTTTAAATACACTTTTGCCTGTTGCATGTTATAATGTTTCGGGTGAATACGCCATGGTGAAAGCTGCCTCGGAGAGGGGTTGGATTGATGAACCGAAAATTGTAATGGAAAACATGCATGCCTTTGCCCGGGCCGGAGCAGGGATAATTATTTCTTACCATACCAGGCAAATGTTTGAATCCGGATGGCTGTAAAATAAAAAAGCCCTCCGGTTTTTCAGAGGGCTTTTTTTAAGCAAACAAGACCAATTACTTAAGGTGCTTTGCAATTAATTTGTTCATATCGAACATTGACACTTGAGCTTTGCCGGCAAATACTGCTTTCAATTTGGCATCAGCGTTTATCATACGCTTGTTCTTTTTGTCCTGACAGCCGTTTTTCTTAATGTATGCCCACATTTTTTTTACAACTTCGGTACGTGGAATTGGTTTGTTGCCAACTACTTCGGCCAGAGTTGCACTTGGAGTCAGGGCTTTCATGAAAGCCGCATTTGGTTTGCGTTTTGTTGTTGCCATAAATTTGTTTAATGGTTTTAGGTTAGTAAATAATTTTTGTTGAACCAAAATTAGGGACTTTTAATCGGGCTTTTCACTCTGAAATCAAAAGTTTTCAACAATGGCGCTCCAATGAAAAATTCATTTATTCACTCTTAATTCTGACTGATTTCGGAAATTTTTCCAAAAGTAAATTACAAATAGAATTTATCTTACAATTTTGATACCCATTCCTTTACAATTATTTTTCCGGGAAAATTGAAACCTTTCCGTTTTTTTAAGGCATGGGTGAAATAAAAAAATACAAGTTAAATATTTGAAATAAAGGCACATACAGGCCTGTTTTTTTTGTAGGTACTACCGGAAAAAATAATGTCCTCCAATGAAAGATTAGTTTCCCTCTCAAATTATTTTTTTTTGCTTTTTTCAGAAGGTGGAAAATGTTGGTTTGGTAAACTATTTTATTAAAACTGTTTAGAAAAAAGGGTCTTTTTCATTGATAAAATTTGAATTTTCTGAATTCCGGAAATTGTTAATAACTCCGGTTTGGCTAAAAAAAGTTTGAATCACGAGGGGAATGTATGCTATGTTGCATAAAAAATCTTTATGATTAAAATTATTTATTCAACTTTGTTTTATGGATAATAAAACCATTTCAGAAATTCTGAAGCTCACGGCAAGACTCATGGAGCTTCATGGGGAAAACGAATTTAAAAGCCGGTCTTATTCTAATGCCTCCTTTAAATTAAGCCGACTGGATGTTCCATTGGCCGGTATGAATCCGGACGATCTTGAAAAAGTGGATGGAATCGGAAAATCCCTTGCAGGGAAAATTTCCCTGTTAATCGAAACGAACCGATTCGAAATTCTTGAAGAACTTTTGGCAAAAACCCCTAAAGGAGTAGTTGAAATGATGGCAATTAAGGGTATTGGCCCCAAAAAAGTGAGGGAATTATGGATTCAGTTGCAAATTGAATCGGTGGGTGAGTTGCTTTATGCCTGCACTGAAAACCGGCTAATTGGATTGAAAGGGTTTGGCCTGAAAACCCAGGATTCAATAAAAAAGTCAATTGAATATAAACGATCGGTTTCCGGGAAATTCCATTTTGCCTCAGTGGAGAATCTGGCTCTTGAAAAGGTAAAAGAGCTTAAAAAATTATACCAAACGGAATTGGTTTCCCTCACCGGGGAAATGCGAAGAAAATGCGAAATCATTGAAAAAGTTGAAATATTGGTGGCTTCGCAATCGGAAAATTCATATCCCCCGGATGAAAGGTTGTCTTCCCAGGAACCCGTGGAAGAAACGGATTTTCCTGAAGATGGGAAAAAGAAACCTGCTGTTCCGGTTCAAATTTTTTTCTGCCAGCCCCAAGAATACTATAAACAATTGTTTATTTCAACCGCGAGCGAAAAACATCTCAGCTCAATAAATTTGGAAGGTATTATGAACCCCGGTTCTGAGGAGGAAATTTACTCTAAAAATGGTCTGCCATTTATTATTCCTGAAATGAGGGAAGGGATTTTCGAATTTGAATGGGTTAAAAAAAACTCCGGTGGGGATATTTTAGAAATGAAAGATTTAAAAGGTATTCTGCACAACCATTCAACCTGGAGCGATGGTACCCATACCCTTAAAGAAATGGCTGGTTATTGCAAAGAACTTGGGTATGAATACCTGGGCATATGCGATCATTCCAAGTCTGCTTTTTATGCCAATGGGTTGAGTATTGAAAGAGTGGTGCAACAACAAATGGAGATAGATGCTCTCAATAAGGCAATGGCCCCTTTTAAAATTTTTAAAGGAATTGAATCTGATATTCTTAACGATGGATCATTGGATTATCCGGAGGAAATATTAAAGTCTTTCGATTTTATTGTGGCCTCCGTACATTCAAACCTTAAAATGAACGAAGAAAAGGCCACTGCACGTGTTTTGAAGGCCATTGAAAATCCTTACACCACCATCCTTGGTCATCCCACAGGGAGATTGCTTTTATCAAGAGAAGGTTATCCGCTTGATCATAAAAAAATAATTGATGCCTGTGCTGCAAATAAAGTAGTTATTGAGCTAAACGCTCATCCGTACCGGCTGGATATTGACTGGAGATGGATTCAATACTGCCTAAGCAAGGATGTAATGATTTCACTTAATCCCGATGCCCATGCCAGGGAAGGTTACCATGATATGTACTTTGGAGTTTGTGTGGCCCGCAAAGGAGGCCTTACCAGGAAAATGACTTTTAATGCCAAAGGACTTAATGAAATGGAGGAATATTTTTGTGAATGAGGGGAGGGTATCGGGTATTGGGTATTGGGTATTGGGTAGTTGGTAGTTGGTAGTTGGTACTTGGTCCTTGGTCCTTGGTCCTTGGTCCTTGGTCCTTGGTCCTTGGTCCTTGGTCCTTGGTACTTGGTACTGGTTTAGAGAACCTATTCTTATAAAGCATGTTTAATGGTTATACGCCATAAG
>JAHEZO010000101.1:7268-12836 GCA_023250995.1 Flavobacteriales bacterium
AAAGGATTTCTAAAAAGCAAAGATTTACATTTTTAAATTTTGCCACTAAAGCTTAAAAGCGCTAAATCCCTCAAATTTTTCGTGAGATTTTGTGGTGTTTTATTGATACCCAAATCCGTTTTTGGCCTTCACCTTATCCAAAATTCACTTTAGGGCAGTTCTAAAAATTGCCACAAAGGCACGAAGGCACTAAGTTACACGAATAAAAAAAAGATACTTTGACTCTTAGTGTTTCTTAGTGTCTTAGTGTCTTCGTGGCATAAATTCTTTTTGTTTTTTAATTTTTGGAACTTCCCCTTATTATGATTCTTAAAAATTTAAACTGCAGGAATTTTTATTTGGATTTTCCCAAAGTTTCATTAACCCCATCCAAACAGGCCAAAATAATTTTTTGGGATTTCTCCAGAATTTCAGTGCTATGGGCTTCAGAAATAAATCCCACCTCATAACCCGATGGGCCAAGATAGATGCCGTTTGAAAGAAGAAGATGGAAAAACTTAGCAAAAGTTTTCATGCTTCCTGAATTAATTTCAGCGGATGATTTTATCGAACTAGAATCGGTAAATGCAAACCAGAAAATGCTTCCCAGGGAGAAAACTTTAAAATCATAGTGCTTTTTTTTCGAATAATCATTTATCATTTTTGCAAAAGCCAAGGTTTTTTCTTCTAACTTTTTGTAAAAACCCGGTTTTAAACATTCGGTCAACTGGGCTATTCCTGCTGCCATGGCAACCGGGTTTCCACTTAAGGTGCCTGCCTGGTAAACTTTTCCAAGCGGAGAAATGTTATCCATTATTTTTTGGCTTCCACCATAGGCTCCAACGGGCAATCCTCCTCCAATAATTTTTCCATAGGTAATTAAATCGGGCTTAATTTTGTAATAACCTGCTGCACCTGTAAATCCAATCCTGAAGCCCGAAATAACCTCATCAAAAATAAGGAGCGACCCATTTTCAGAAGTTATTTCACGCAAAAATTCAAGATAATTTTTTTCCTGCAATAACAGTCCGTTGTTTGCCGGAACAGGTTCAATAATAACGCATGCAATTTGATTTTTGAAAGTTAAAAAGGCTTCCTTAACTGCATCCGGGTTGTTCAGCGGGCAAACTATAGTCTCCGCTACAAATGAATCGGGAACTCCTTCTGAAGATGAATTTCCAAATGTTACCAATCCCGATCCGGCTTTTACCAGAAGTGAATCAGAATGCCCGTGATAACAACCTTCAAATTTTAAAATTTTATTCCTTTTTGTAAATCCCCTTGCCAATCGTATCGCACTCATAACCGCTTCCGTTCCGGAGCTTACAAACCTTATTTTTTCTATGTATGAATTGTTAGAAATAATTAATTCTGCCAATTTATTTTCAAGTGCGGTGGGAGCACCAAAAGATGTTCCTTTGTCAACAGTTTCTTTAATTGCTTTTATCACTTTTGGATTGGCATGGCCAAGAATGAGCGGACCCCAGGAGCAGCAAAAATCAACATATTTCCTGCCATCGTCATCCCAAATAAATGCTCCCTTTCCCTTATCAATAAATAAGGGTGTGCCCCCTACCGATTGAAATGCCCTTACGGGAGAATTCACCCCACCGGGAAAATATTTTTTGGCTTTTGAAAATAATACTTCGGACCGGGTAAGTTTTTTTTGAGTCTTTTTCATTTCAACAATTCTTTATTCCAATTTGTTTCGGGCAAAGATATATCTTTGGCTTTTGGCTGAAAATTTGAAAATTTTTGAAGAAATAAAAAGCATCAGGGATTTCCTGAAAGTTTGTTCGGCTAAAAAAAAGTCGGTCGGGTTTGTTCCCACCATGGGTGCCCTTCATGAGGGCCATCTTGCATTAATAAAAAAAGCGAAAAAAGAAAACGATTTGGTGGTTTGCAGCATTTTTGTAAACCCAACACAATTTAATAACAAGGAAGATCTGGCGAAATATCCCAGAGACCTTAAAAAGGATATTGAGTTTCTGGAATCCGTTAACTGCGACATTTTGTTTGTACCCAATGAAAAAGAAATGTATCCAGAGGATGAAAAAGAAAAATTGCTTAAATTGGATTTTGGGAATCTGGATAAAATAATGGAAGGAAAATTTCGTCCCGGCCATTTTATTGGGGTTGCCACAATTGTAAATAAGCTTTTCAGAATAGTGGAACCGGATAAAGCATATTTTGGCGAAAAAGATTATCAACAATTGATCATCATCAAAAAAATGGTTGAAAAATTAAAACAACCCATCCAAATAATTCCCTGTTCCATCAAAAGGGAAAAAGACGGGTTGGCCATGAGTTCGAGAAATGCCCGCTTAACGAAGGAAGAAAGAAAAGCAGCTCCCTTTATATATATGCTTTTAAAGGAGGCGGAAAAATTCTACCCTGTTCTATCTCCCAGTAAAATAAAAAATCTGGTTGAAAAAAGATTTTCGGAAAATAAAAATTTTATCCTCGAATATTTTGAAATTGTTGATTCCTCCACCCTGATTTCTTTAAATAAGTGGGAAAAAATGCAAAACCCTATTGCCTGTATTGCTGCCCATTTGGGAAAGGTCCGGCTGATTGACAATATAAAAATGCAATGAAAAAAAAGATTTTCACCCTTATAAAATATACTTTTTTTCTTGGCCTGGGACTGGGGCTTTTGTACTTTGCTTTCAGAAACACCAATCCTCACAAAATGTTTCTTGAAATGAAAGAGGCAAATTATTTTTGGGTTTCGGCCTCTGTTTTAGTTGGAATTTTTGCCTATTACAGCAGGGCCGCCCGATGGCTTATATTATTGGAGCCAATGGGTTATAAACCAAAAATTTCAAATAGCTTATATTCTGTTTTGTTCGGTTATTTTGCAAACCTTGCCGCACCCCGCGTTGGTGAGCTGGCCCGTTGCACTGCCCTGAACCAAACCGAAAAAATCCCCCTCAATGCACTAATTGGAACAGTTCTTCTTGAAAGGGTTATCGATGTGGTTATTCTTTTTCTGCTTATTGTGCTTTCTGTTTTTTTAAACGCTGGGTTATTTGGCAAATTTTTTTTAGATGTATTTAAAAATAAAATTCAAAGTTCGGGAAACCTGAATTTGATTTACCTTGCCATTGGTTTTGGCTTTATAATAATAGCTGCCATATATTTTTGGAGAAAAAAAATTGCCTCATTTTCTTTTTTCTTAAAAATTAAAACATTTTTATCCGGAGTGGTAGAGGGTTTTGTTTCTATTGGTAAAATGAAAAAAAAGTGGAGCTTTATTGCTCACACCACAACCATCTGGGCCTCTTATATTGTTATGGCCTATGTTGGTTTTTTTGCATTAAAAGAAACACAGCATCTTACTTTTGCCGATGGCATTTTTATTACCGTGGTTGGCGGACTTGGAATGGCTGTTCCATCGAATGGAGGAATTGGCACATATCACGCATCTGTAATGTTTGGCCTGGCCGCCTTAGGTATTGAAAATGAAACGGGACTTGTTTTCGCAACCATCATGCATGCATCGCAGGTGCTGTTTATTATTTTACTGGGAACCTTTTCATTCACTATGCTTTATTTGAAAAAAAACAAAAAAAAGGATGTCAAACTTTGAAGTTGTTCAAAATAAAATTTTCACTTTTCAATCCATCAGAAAACAAATTTTGTTGTGGAGGTTCCTGGGCCGGAAAATTGTTTTCACCAACGGTTGTTTTGATATCCTTCACTTTGGCCACATAAATTATTTGAGCAAAGCGGCCGATTTAGGAAATATTCTGATAATTGGGATTAATTCAGATGCTTCCGTAAAAAAACTGAACAAAGGAAATTCGCGTCCTTTACAGGATGAAAAATCCAGGGCTTCAATTGTTGCTTCTTTGGGGTTTGTTAGTGCTGCGATAATTTTTGAGGAAGATACTCCTTACGAACTAATTAAAATAATTCAGCCGGATGTTCTGGTGAAAGGAGGAGATTGGAAGTTGGAGCAAATAGTGGGTGCCGATTTGGTTAAGCAAAGGGGAGGGGATGTGGTGTCAATTGAGTTTATTAAAGGATATTCAACTACAGGTATTGAAAATAAGATAAAAGGATGAATGCCAAAATAAAAACGGCTTATTTCTGTCAGAGTTGCGGCTCTCAATCGCCAAAGTGGGTTGGAAAATGTTCTGCATGCGGTGAGTGGAACACTTTTGTAGAGGAAATTTTACAAAAGGAAAAAAAAGGATCCTCCATTCAAACAAACCGAACCGCCATTCCCCAGCTTATTTCAGAAATAAATTTATCCGGAGAGCAACGGATTAAAATCAGCGATAATGAATTAAGCCGGGTTTTGGGCGGAGGACTTGTTCCGGGTTCAGTGGTATTGTTTGGCGGAGAACCGGGAATTGGGAAATCAACTTTAATGCTTCAGTTGGCCTTAAAGGAAAAAGGATTAAAAACTCTTTATATTTCGGGTGAAGAAAGCGAACAACAGGTAAGTATAAGGGCGGAGAGAATAAGTCAGGCGCCCCCGCCCACCAAAGCGGGGACCCACAAAATTAGGGCAAATGAAAATGCTCATTTCTTATCAGTTCCGCCAGAAGAAGACATAGATTTTGTGAATGGGCAAATCCCCCCTCTGGGGAGTGAGGGGGCTTATATCCTCACCGAAACTTCCATTCAGAATATTTTCCATCATCTTTCAGCGTTAAAGCCCGGACTAATCATTGTTGATTCAATTCAAACCCTCCACTCTTCAGTAATTGAATCATCACCGGGGAGTGTTTCTCAAATTAGGGAATGCGCTTCTGAATTTTTGAAATTTGCCAAGCAATCACAAATCCCCGTTTTTTTAATTGGCCATGTTACTAAAGACGGTACCATTGCCGGGCCAAAAGTTTTGGAGCATATGGTTGATACCGTTCTCCAGTTTGAAGGCGACCGTAATTATGTTTACCGCTTGCTCCGTACAACAAAAAACAGGTTCGGCTCTACCAACGAACTTGGAATTTATGAAATGGTGGGCTCGGGCTTGCGCGAAGTTTCTAACCCCTCAGAAATACTTATTACTTCAAGGGAAGAACCCACCAATGGAGTAGCAATTGCAGCAACCATGGAGGGGATGAGGCCCATGCTGATTGAAATTCAGGCGCTGGTGAGTTCGGCTGTTTATGGAACGCCTCAGCGAAGTTCTACCGGATTTGATTTGCGGAGGATGAACATGCTGCTGGCCGTTTTAGAAAAAAGGTGCGGTTTTAAGCTTGGAATTAAAGATGTTTTTCTAAATGTGGCGGGTGGAATAAAAGTGGATGACCCTGCCACCGACCTGTCCGTAGCCTGTGCCATTCTTTCCTCGGCCGAAGATATTGCCATTGAAACACAAACCTGTTTTGCTGCAGAGGTTGGGCTAACCGGTGAAATAAGGGCGGTAAACAGAGTTGAGCAACGTATCCTTGAAGCAGAAAAATTAGGGTTTACAAAAATTTTTATTTCAAAATATAATATGAAAGGATTAAATCCAAAGCAATTTAATATTGATATTAACCCCGTAAAAAAAATGGAAGATGTTTTTTCTTCACTATTTGGATAATTCTGAATTTACTTAGAGCGTGTTTAAATTTATTTCATGAAATA
>JAHEZO010000008.1 GCA_023250995.1 Flavobacteriales bacterium
TGGATGGGGTACAGTTAATTTGCCGGCTTATTGAAGGAAAATATCCTAATTACGAAGCGGTAATTCCTAAAAAAAATCCAAATAAATTAACCATAGACCGGCTGGCTTTCTTAAACTCAATCAGGCGGGTTTCCATATTTTCGAATAAAACAACTCATCAGGTAAGGCTAAAAATTGTTGGCAGCGAACTAAATATTTCGGCTGAAGATTTGGATTTTGCAAATGAAGCAAATGAAAGATTAACTTGCCAGTTTGAAGGAGAAGATATGGAAATTGGTTTTAATTCCCGCTTTCTTGGTGAAATGCTCAACAACCTGGAGTGTGAAAGTGTAAACCTTGAAATGAGCGCTTCCAATAGGGCAGGGATCCTTGTGCCGGGTGATTCTAGTGATAAAGGAGAGGAAATCTTAATGCTTGTAATGCCGGTGATGCTTAATAATTAAAATTATCTGCCCAAAAAACCGGAATAGTTTTTTTTAAAATATTGGGTATAAGTAAAAGGCTTATACCTTTTTTTTTGTCAATCCTTTAACATTTTTTTAACAACGTATTAAAACTGTCAATTGAAAACAATTTTATTTTTGCTTATCAAAAAAATATAAAATATGAGGATTAAATTTTTTTTACTTTTTCTTGTTTTTGCTGTTTCACTTCCTTCATTTTCGCAGAAACTCCCTCCAAAATTTCAAGGCCACAACTTAAAATTTAAAATCAATGGTTTAAAAGATACCGTTGCTTATCTTGCCGGCTATTATGGGCCGAAACAATATTTTAAAGATACCGCAGATGTTGACTCCCAGGGAAATTTGGTTTTTAAAGGGAAAGATTCCCTGCCCGGGGGAATTTATTCTGTTGTAATGCCCGATAAGGGCACTTATTTCGAATTTATTATTAATGAACAAAATTTTTCGATGGAAACCGATACGGGAAATTTTGTAAAAGCAATGAAGGTAAAAGGATCGGTTGAAAATGATTTGTTTTATAAAAGGCTGAATTATCTTGAGGGGAAGCAAAAAGAAATTAACCCTTTTAAAGCTATAGCAGAGGATTCAACAAAATCGGAGGAAGCAAAGAAGCCCTCCCGTGATAAACTTTCGGCCATTGATAAAGAAATAAAGGAGTATACACTTAAAGTGGTTCAGGAAAATCCTTCCACATTCCTGGCTAAAGTTTTTAAAGCAATGGAAGAACCTGAGGTGCCCGAAACCCCACTTCTCCCAAACGGAGCCAAGGATTCTCTTTTCCCTTTTAGGTATTATAAAGATCATTTTTTCGATAATGTTGATTTCAGGGATGACAGGCTTCTCCGGACTCCCGTATTTCATAATAAAATGGAAAAGTATCTTAGCAAACTTACAGTGCAGCATCCCGATTCAATAAGTGCTGCGGCAGATTTTATGGCCGCAAAGGCAAAAGGAAATAAAGAAATGTTTAAATATATTGTGCACTACGTTACAAGTACCTATGAAAAGTCAAATATTATGGGCATGGATGCAGTTTTTGTTCACATGGCACAGAATTATTATATGAAAGGGGAGGCCTTTTGGATTGATACCGCACAACTTGCTAAAATTACTGAAAGGGCCAATAAACTAGCACCTTTGCTGGTGGGAAAAAAGGTTGTAAACGTTACTTTGCAGGACACCAGTTGCAAAAAATGGTATTCATTATATGATGTAAAGGCAAAATATACTGTTCTTATTTTTTGGGACCCAAACTGTGGTCATTGCAAAAAAGTTATACCGAAACTTAAGGAATTGTTTGATAAATATTCCGACCGGAATTTTTTCGATGTATTTGCCGTTGGTACTGAGTTTGAGGATAAAGATTGGTCAAAATTCATTGTTGAACATAACCTCAATTGGACCAACGTTTCAGATAATCCCGAAATCAATAAAAATTATGCAAAATATATTCATTTAACAAATATTGAAAGTTTAAATTTTCGTCAAACTTTCGACATTTATGCCACACCGGTTACCTTGCTCCTGAACGAAAACAAGGAAATAATTGCAAAAAAAATTGATGTAGAGCAAATCGAAGAACTATTGGAGAGGTTTCAGAAAAAAGAAGACAAAAAGTAAAATAGACCACTTTGAAATTATTAGGTTTAGGGGACTTTAACATTAAATTCTTCTGCCAGAATAGTTCTCAGCTCCTCATAATTCAGCCGGGTATTTATTTGTCCCCCTTTTGCAAAAGCAATTTCCCCCGTTTGTTCCGAAACCACCACGGCAATAGCATCTGAGCGTTCTGTTATTCCGAGAGCTGCCCTGTGACGCATCCCAAGTCTTGATGGAAAATCTTCCTTTTCAGTTACAGGTAGAACACAACGGGCCATTTTTATTTTATCTCCTTCAATTAAAACCGCTCCGTCATGCAACGGGTTGTTTTTAAAAAATATGCTTTCAATAATCCTGGAAGAATAAAAACATTCCATCAATTCACCTGAGGTGATATGAAATTGAAGGTCAGATGTTTTAGTTAGTATAATTAATGCCCCTGTTTTAGTTCCGGCCATATTCCTGCAAGCCTTTGAAATGCTTGAAATGTTTACATTAAAATTTGCCTGATTTCTGATATTGAAAATTTTCCTGAAAACCGGCATTTCTTTAACACCTGTTGTGCCGATTAAAATTAAAAATTTTCTTATTTCCTGCTGAAAAACAATAATTATTGCCAATACCCCAACCCCGATAAATTGTCCTAAAATTTCTTTCAGCAGTTCCATCTTTAAAACTGCTACAATTTTCCAGAAAATGTAAATTACCAGAATTCCAATAAAAATTCTGATGGCTGCGGTACCTTTTACAATATTATAAAACTGGAACATTAAAAGGGCCACCAGGATGATGTCAATCAAATCTAGCCATCTGAAATTTATGAAACTAATGATAGTCATTTAAAATTTTTTTCCTTTTTGTTTATTCTAACAGCTTGGTTGAGTAACTGTAGAAAAATATTTTTCTGCGATTCTACCGAATACTTTTCAATTACGGTTTTTCTTGCCTCTTTTCCAATTTTATTTCGCAAATCCCCAGAATCAATCAGACGGCCTATTTTTTCACACCAATCATCTTCTGTTGCAGCAAGAAATCCGTTAACCCCTTCTTTAATAATTTCATTGTTAACTCCAACTGGTGACATAACGGTAGGAATTTCAAGGGCCATATATTGCAACCCTTTAAATCCACACTTTCCTCTCGACCAGTCATTATCCGGTAAAGGCATAATCCCAATATCGATTTCAATTAAGTCCTTAATCTCCGTTTCTTTTCTCCACTGGGTTGTTTTGATTTCAAGCAATGAATTTGAAAAAAATTTATCTGCTATTACTTTGAATTCAATTTTATCTCCGTATTTTTCTTTGATTTTAACCAGGGCCGGAATGATAAGCTGAAAATGTTTTAAAGTGGTTGATGTGCCGGTCCATCCAATACATACTCTTCCGGTTTCTTTTTTTTCATTTTGTTTTTCTGTTTTTTTTATATGATAATCTGTATCAATGGTAGTTGGAATAATTTTAACATTTGGATTAAAATTAAATGCATAATCAGCAAGATACTTGTTTCCTGCAATAATTAAATCACTCAATTGAATTATTTTACCTGTTTTTGAATAATCCTTAAGCCATTCGAGATTCTTATTTCCATCTGAAACATTGGAAAGCCAGATGGAATCATCAAAATCAAAAATTATTCTCGCTTTTGATTTATGGAACCTTTTTTCGAAAAAGGTAGTTCCGGTCATAAATGCTTCTCTTTGAATAAAAATCAAATCGTAATTGTTTGCAATAAAAATATCCTTTATCCTTATTAAAAAACTTTTTAGTAAAACCAGGAACTTTGTTAAATAATTTCCCTCGCCATAAAATTTACTATCGTCCTTATCCGAAATTAAATACGAAAAATCAATTTCAAACCCATGCCTTATTATAAATTCAAAATATTGCTCAAACCGGAATCTCTGACTTGGAGAACGTCCGGGCCGGTGGGCAGCAATAAACAGAATTTTTGGCATATTAATTTATTTTCTTGATTCGGTTCCTTTTAAAGATTATTCTTTTAATTTTTGGCAAAGATAAAATTTGATAATGGCTGTCCAAAGTCAGTTTATTTTTAACTTTGCCTTTGGGCAAAAATCTTTTTTTGCTCCTAAAAAACTTTTAACTTGTGGATTCAGAAAAATAATGCCCCCAGGTGGTTGATTTTTACCATTGATGCGGGCATTTGCCTTGCTTCACTTTTTCTGGCCTTTTTACTCCGCTTTAATTTTTCCATTCCTCCTGAAGAAATCCGGGATTTCGTTTTTGTTTTTCCTATTTTATTTATTGTAAGATCTTCAAGTTTTATTATCACAAAAACCTATTCAGGTATAATTCGATACACGGGCACAGAGGATGCCAAAAGAATATTTTTGACTATTTCTTATGGCAGCGTGGTATTGGTTGTTCTCAACTGGGCCCGTTATTATTTTATTGATGAATCATTTATTCTTCCCTTTTCTGTTTTGATAATTGATTATCTCTCCACGGTTTTCTTTATGATTTCTCTTAGAATTGCCGTAAAAGTTTTATATGGTGAATTATATAACCGTACAAAGGAAAAATCTAAAGTAATCATTTTTGGTGCAGGCGAGTCAGGGATAATTACTAAACGGGCACTTGACAGGGATGCAGGAACCAAATATAAGGTGGTGGCTTTTATTGATGATAATGAAAAAAAAGAAAATAAGGAGATTGAAGGGGTAAAAATTTATTCTTTTGAAAAACTGGAAGAAATTCTCACCAATAATGAAGTTGCCCATGTTATTATATCCGTTCAGAATGTTCCTCCGTTGAGAAAACAGCTGATTATTGAAAAATGCCTTGCTCACAATGTTAGGGTACTTAATGTTCCTCCGGTTACTAACTGGATTAATGGGGAGCTTAGCTTTAAACAGATAAAAAAAATAAATATTGATGATTTGCTTGAAAGGGAACCGATTAAACTGGATGAAAAAAATGTGAATAAGGAAATAAGGGGAAAAGTAGCCCTTGTTACCGGTGCTGCCGGCTCTATTGGAAGTGAATTGGTTCGCCAGATTTCCAAATTCTCTCCCGGCCTAATTATTTTGCTCGACCAGGCAGAATCCCCATTGTATGAACTAGATTTTGAACTTTGTACTGAAGGGAAAAAAATAAAATATGAAATTGTGGTTGGAGACATCAGGGAGGAGGAAAGGATGGAAAATCTTTTCAGGGTCTTTAAACCCGAAATTGTTTTTCATGCTGCTGCCTATAAACATGTGCCCTTAATGGAAGAAAACCCCTCCGAATCCATTAGAACCAATGTAATGGGAACCAAAATCATGGCCGACCTTTCCGTAAAGTTCGGTGTAAAGAAATTTGTGATGATCTCCACCGATAAAGCAGTTAACCCTACAAGTGTAATGGGTGCAACTAAGAGGATTGCTGAAATTTATGCCCAGTCATTAGGAACTGAAAGCACAACTGCTTTCATCACTACAAGGTTTGGAAATGTCCTTGGTTCAAATGGTTCTGTTATTCCCGTTTTTAAAAAACAAATTGAAAACGGAGGGCCTTTAACTGTAACCCATCCGGAAGTAACCAGGTATTTCATGACCATACCCGAAGCCTGCCAGTTGGTACTTGAAGCAGGAGCAATGGGAATGGGAGGTGAAATTTTTATTTTTGATATGGGAAAATCCGTAAAGATTGTTGACCTCGCAAAAAAAATGATAAAACTTTCGCGGCTTGAACTTGGAAAAGATATTCAAATTAAGTTTACAGGGTTAAGGCCCGGTGAAAAACTTTATGAAGAACTACTTAATGACAAGGAAAATACAATGCAAACCCATCATCCAAGAATCATGGTGGCTAAAGTCCGCCAATATGATTTTCCTTCTGTTTCAAATAAAATCAATGATTTGATTCAGCTCTACCAAACGCAAAACAATGACTTGATTGTGGGGAAACTGAAAGAAATTATTCCCGAATATATAAGCCGGAATTCAGTTTTTGAAAAATTAGATGCGTCCGAATAGATTTTCTTTTAAAAACTCTTTAATAATAGCTTTATCATAAATTTTCATTAATGGTACATACCACCAAAATTTCAGTCAGGTTTGCAGATGTTGATGCATTTAACCATGTAAATAACGCCCATTATCTTACCTATATGGAGCATTCAAGAATGTATTTTTTTGATGATGTAATTGGAAAAGTGGATTGGGAGAATAATGGATTTATTATTGCCCGTGCCGAGGTCAATTTTATTCTGCCCATTGTTTTACACGACCAGATTATTGTAGAAACAAAATGTTCGAAAATCGGCACAAAAAGTTTCGACCTTTCTTACAAAATTTTTAAAATTGAGGGTGGAACCAAAACTGAAATGGCAAACGGAATTACTGTACAGGTAGGTTTTAACTATAAAAATAATAAAACCATTCCTTTAACCGAAGATTGGAAAAAAAAATTGACTTCAAATAGTTAATTTACTCTTTAATAATCTTTTTGAACCGGAAGTTGTTTCCTTCAGAAATCTTTATTAAGTAAATTCCATTTCCGAGCATTGAAAGATCAAAGTTGTTTTTATTTGTCAAAAGAGGACTATTGAAAACTTTTTCTCCAAGCAGGTTATAAACTTCTAATCCTGCTTTAGATGGTTCATGTGTAAATTTTACAGTAAACTCTCCTGAATTGGGATTAGGGAATACATCAAAATCCAAATTTGTAATTGAATTCTGAATAATACCAACTGCACAACTGTCAATAGTAACAGTGTCAGAGTAAATGGCATTATTTCCGCAGGAGTTGGTAATTTTTACAGAAACAGGATAATCACCTGAATACAAATAAGCATGAAACGCATCAGTAATAGTTCCAAAGGTTGTGTCGGCCGGTGAGCCATCCCCGTAATTCCAAATGTAATTGGCACCTCCCAGTGCATTAAACTTTACTGAATCTCCCTGGCAAATCATTCCACCATTAGACCAGAAATCACCATCCACCGGAACATTTCCTCCTATGGTAACCATAAAGGAATCAGTAAAACTCTTATTACATTGATTTGTTAAGGTGAACAAAACTTTGAAAGTGCCATTTGTAGCGTAAACGTGTGGGGCAATATCAATGGAAAATCCTCCATCGGTAAATAAATAAGAGGTTGTAGTTGATGTACCATCTCCAAAATTCCAAAGATAAGTTCCGCTTCCTGCGGGTTGAATATAAAATAAAATGCTGTCACCCGAACAGGCGGTATCAACCGCAACTCCGTAGCCATAATCGCTGGGATTAGGAATCACATTATTATTAACATCCACCACAAATGAAATAACGGTATCATTTCCGCATTGATTTGTCATTGTAAGGGTAGCATTATAGCTTCCCACCGTTGGATATGAATGGCCTGCAGATTCAAAAGTTGAAGAATCCCCGTCACCGAAATTCCATAAAAATGTTTTTGCATCACTGCTCCATGCTTCAAAATAAATATTGCTTCCCGGACAGGCAGGCGATGGATTTACATTTAAATCAATCATCCCAGAAAAGGGAACATTATTATCAATGTTAATCATAGTAGAAAGTGTTGTGTCCTTTCCGCAATAATTGGTTATTGCAACCGAAACATTAAACATTCCTGCTCCCGAAAATGAATGGGTAACTTCATTCGCTGCTGTGGTATCCAAAGGCGTTCCGTCTCCGTAATTCCAAATATAGGAGGCCATGCCATTGGGGCCATTTATAAATATTTCAGTTCCGGGGCATGCTGTCTGTGGCCAGTTATAAAGGCCAATTCCCTGCTGAAAGGGGGCATTTGCAGTTACAGAAACCATTCCACTGCCCGAACTGCTGTTCCCGCATGAATTGGTAACATTGCAGGTAATGGTGTAATTTCCAATGTTCGGGTAACCATGCATGGTATTTTGCCCGTTTCCTGAATTTCCATCTCCAAAATTCCATTGGTAGTTGTTCCCGACAGCAGAAGAATAAAGATTTACCGGTTGGTTCGGACAAACCTCATTGGGCCAAATGCCGAAACCTGAATCGGGAACAACATTGGAGCCAACAAAAAGATTCTGATAAATTGTATCAACCCCACAGGAAGTGGATACCACTAAAGACACGGTATAATTGCCAACATTGGTGTAAGTATGCTCTGCCCATTGCTGTCCACTTTCAGTAGAACCATCCCCAAAAGCCCAGTCATAATTAAATGCTCCGTCTTGTCCTTTGAAATTTACCTTATCTCCTGGGCAAACACTGTCGGAAGCCATTTCGAAAAATCCCGAGGACCCACCAACAAAAATTATTTCATAAGCATTTCCAACAAAATTAAAATTTGCATCATAAGCGGATAAACTTATCCAGTAGTTACCTCCAGCGTTAAATGTATGTGAGGTATCCAATCCAAAATAAGAGCCACCGTCACCAAAATTCCACTGGTAATAACTTGCCCCACTTGAATTGTTTGTAAATGTTACCGTTAATGGAGCACAACCCGAGGTGGGGTTAGCCGAAAAGGAAATCTGTGCTTGAGCGGGTGTGGGTATCTGGTACGTTCCCTTTGTTACCATTCCGTTGCCATCTGCTTCAATTTCAGCTAACGGAAATTCTTTGGTATCCGACCACCATCTGAAAGTAATGGTTGTGTCGGTGGTTGGGGAGCCTGCAGGATTCCAGGAACCAAACATATGAACAAAGGTGCTGTCAGTCTTATATTCGGTAACTTTTTGCCTCAGCGAACTTACATTTTGGAATGCAGGAGTGGTAATCATTCCCCACCCGTCAATTTCACTGGAATAAACAATATTTGAAATCACTCTGATTGAGTCGATGGGAGGTTGTTGTGTATAAGGAAACTCAATCTTGTACATGGTGGTTCCGCTAAAAGTGGTTTGGTAAGTGCTGGGAAAGGAAATAAATTTTTCGGAAGGAGTAAATAATACAGGTGCGGGCCCTCCTCCGAAATCTCCATAAAATCCCAAAATATCAAGCGAATTTGAATTGTTGTTTAAAAAAAGATTTGCACCGCTTGTAATTAAACCAAGATTTGAATTTGGAAAAGAAGAAAATCCCTGCAGGTTCGAAGGATTATCAAATGAATTGGTATCAGTTCCTTGGTTCAGCCAGCCTGAAAAGTCCCAGTTTTGGTTTGCCCCTGCTGTACCTGCCGAAGTTATGGTAGTGTCCTTGGCGGCATAATAGGTTTTCCCCTGCTGCGGCATGTTATTGGAATTAATAATTATCTGACCGGCAGAATTAAAAGGTGAATAAATAATTCCGGAAAATCCTGATAGAAAAATTACCATTGCCGAAAATTTTGGAAGAAATATTTTTTTCATAATCAATTAATTTAGTTAAGAGAGGAAGTTTTTATAAAAGGTTCAAATTTAAGAAAAAAAAATGGGTTTGAAATTTAATAAATTTCTTTCCGGTTTGCCTTTAATGTGTTCATCAGCAATGAGGCAATTGTCATGGGGCCAACCCCTCCAGGTACAGGAGTAATAAAAGAACATTTTTCAACCACTTCATCAAATTTCACATCTCCCAGGAGTTTAAAACCCGATTTTGAGTTTTGGGCCGGAACCCTCGTAATTCCCACATCAATTACAACGGCACCATCTTTAACCATATTCGCATTTAAAAACTCCGGCTTCCCTAGGGCTGCAATAATTATGTCTGAAGATTTGCAAATTTCATTCAGGTTTTTAGTTTTACTGTGGGCAAGAGTTACGGTACAATTGCCCGGATAAGAATTCCTTGCAAGCAATATGCTCATAGGGGTTCCTACAATCTGGCTTCTTC
The DNA here is from genome assembly GCA_023250995.1 of Flavobacteriales bacterium. GTDB lineage: Bacteria > Bacteroidota > Bacteroidia > Flavobacteriales_H > JAHEZO01 > JAHEZO01. The sequence continues at coordinate 9,812 of JAHEZO010000008.1, forward strand.
CAATCACCACACAGGATTTTCCGGTGGTTTCAATGTTGTACCTTTTCATTAACTGAATTATTCCAAAAGGAGTGGCGGGTAAATAGGAGGGAAGATTCAAAACCATCCTGCCAACATTAACAGGATGAAAACCATCCACATCTTTTTCAGGTGAAATAGTTTCAATAACTTTTTGGGATGAAATATGAGAGGGCAATGGAAGCTGAACAATAAAACCGTCAATATTCGGGTCGTTATTTAGTTCAATAATTTTATTTAACAACTCGTTTTCGGTAATCGCAGCCGGCATACGGAAAAGAGAAGAATGGAATCCGGCTTTTTCACAGGCTTTAACCTTTGCCCCCACATAAGTTTCACTTGCTCCGTCATTTCCAACCAGAATTGCAGCAAGGTGAGGAATTTTTTTCCCGGATGATTTTATTTTTAAAACTTCTGCCGCAATTTCATCCTGAATTTCAAGAGATATTTTTTTTCCGTCAAGAATCATCCTGATTATTTTTTTGGCATGTTGCGCATTAATTTTGATAACTGGTCCTTGTTGGAAAACATTTTCATCATTTTTCGGGTTTCTTCAAATTGTTTCAGCAGCTTGTTTACTTCCTCAACGGTGGTTCCGCTTCCTGAAGAAATTCTTTTTCTCCGGCTACCATTTATTATTTCTGCATTTTCTCTTTCAGCTGGTGTCATGGATTTGATAATGGCTTCAATACCCTTAAATGCATTTTCATCAATATCAACATCTTTTATGGCCTTTCCAACCCCTGGAATCATCCCCAGAAGATCTTTCATATTGCCCATTTTTTTTATCTGTTGCATTTGGGTTAAAAAATCATTAAAATTAAATTGGTTTTTTGCAATTTTCTTCTGAAGTTTCCTTGCTTCTTCCTCGCTGAACTGCTCCTGAGCCCGCTCAACAAAAGAAACAATGTCGCCCATCCCAAGGATTCTTGTTGCCATCCTTTCGGGATAAAAAACTTCCATGGCATCCATTTTTTCCCCCGTGCCAACAAATTTTATTGGCTTATTTACTACGGAACGGATTGAAAGCGCGGCTCCACCTCTGGCATCACCATCTAATTTTGTTAAAATTACTCCATCAAAATCGAGTTGTTGGTTAAATTCTTTTGCAGTGTTTACTGCATCCTGACCCGTCATGGCATCAACCACAAAAAGGGTCTCTGATGGATTCAAAGCTTTTTTAAGCGATGAAATTTCCTTCATCATCATTTCATCAATGGCAAGCCTGCCGGCCGTGTCCACTATCACCACTGAATGGTTTTTTTCTTTTGCAAATGCAATGGCGTTTTTTGCAATGGAAACTGCATTTTTATTTTCTCTCTCTGAAAAAACAGGAATTCCCAACTGCTCCCCCAAAACATGCAATTGATCAATGGCAGCAGGCCGGTATATATCACAAGCAACCAGTAAAGGATTTTTTCCTTTTTTATTTTTAAGATAATTAGCAAGCTTGGCTGAAAAAGTGGTTTTGCCCGATCCCTGCAATCCACTCATTAAAATTATTGCCGGGTTCCCCGCTAATTTTATTTCTGTTTGGCTTCCTCCCATTAACTTGGCCAGCTCGTCATGAGTAATTTTAATTAAAAGCTGACCGGGAGAGATTGCTGTTAAAACATTTTGACCAAGGGCAATTTGTTTTATTTCATCGGTAAATTGTTTGGCAACTTTATAATTTACGTCAGCATCCAATAGCCCTTTTCTGACTTCCTTCAGGGTTTCGGCAACATTTATCTCCGAAATTTGCCCCTGCCCTTTGAGAACTTTAAAGGCTCTTTCTAGTTTTTCTGTGAGTGATTCAAACATTTTTTAAGCGGGAATTATTCAATATTATCGGTATCGGCCTGAAACTTGAACCCAAGCCGTTTACCGGTGGTAAAAACCAGGTTTTTTGTCAACTCCTGAATTTCATGAACAGAAACCTCTTTCATGGCATCATAGGTTGGGGTAAGCAAATCGAAATCCAGGCAATATATTATGGCTGATTCAACAATGGATCGAATGGTGCTTTTTGTCATTATTGCATGCGGAAAATTATTGTAAAGAAAACCAAGCTGCCTCTTTCCTTCCACAAAAAAATGTTTTTCCCGGTTGATGAAAATTCTTCCTACCAAATAACCTAAATCGTTTTCGCGGTTATATTTAATTGAATCTGAAAGAAAATTGTAAATGTTAATCATTCCGCAATAAGTCCGGGTTTGATCCTCTTTAACGTAGGATGAATTCCAGATATGATGGCTCTTGTCAAAATGAAAAACATTGGTATGGGCCTGAAAAATCATAGTATCCCCTCCAATTTTAATTTCAGCATTAAATTCATTTTTTGTTTTATATTCAAAAATAATCCTTGAATCAATTTTATCTTTTTCAGAAGATAATTCCTTTACCACTTCTTTGAGGGTTATTTTGAAATCATTAAAGGTATCCATGGTTATTTTAAAAACATCCTGTTTCATTGCGGACTTTTCCCTCAAAGTATCAAGGATTAATTCATAAGGCGATTTTTTTTCCATCTCCAGGGGATTATTAATATATCGTTGAGTTGAATTGATTCAAAATTAATTCCTTTTAAGGAAATGTCAGAATCCTAAATATTAAAATTAATTATAGAAAAATCTAATAGGCCTTTGCAAATACTACCCTTTGTTTCGATGGTTTTCCCGAATAAATACAATGGCCATTTTCCTGAACAATATTTAAAGGAATACATCTTATGGTGGCCTTGGTTTCTTCTTTTATTTTCTCCTCGGTTTCTTTTGTTCCATCCCAATGGGCATAAATAAATCCACCTTTATTTTCAATTAATTCCTTGAATTCCACAAATGAATCAGTTTGATGGGTATTTTCTTGTCTGAATTTTATAGCTTTATTAAAAAGGCTTGATTGAATGTCTGTTAATAAATTTTCAATTTTTGTATCAATATTTTCCTGGCTCGTAATTTCTTTGGTAAGCAGGTCCCTTCGGGCAATTTCAAGAGTGTTGTTTTCAAGATCTCTTGGGCCAATTGCAATTCTTACCGGAACTCCTTTAAATTCATATTCATTAAATTTCCATCCGGGTTTATGTGTTGTACGGTCATCATATTTAACGGAAATTCCCTTCTTTTCAAGTAACTTTTTTATTTGCTGGACTTTTTCTGAAATTTTTTCCAGCTGTTCTTCATTCTTATAAATTGGAATAATAACCGTTTGAACAGGTGCCAATTTAGGAGGCAAAACCAATCCTTTGTCATCAGAATGGGACATAATTAACGCTCCTATCAACCGGGTTGATACACCCCAGGAAGTGGCCCACACAAATTCCGATTTATTTTCTTTTGTTACAAATTGGACATCAAAGGCTTTGGCAAAATTTTGACCCAGAAAGTGCGATGTTCCTGCCTGAAGGGCTTTTCCATCCTGCATTAAAGCTTCTATGCAATAAGTGTCAATGGCTCCTGCAAACCTTTCGTTTTCGGTTTTTGTCCCCCTTAGCACAGGCATGGCCATAAATTTTTCGGCAAAATCAGAGTAAACCCCAAGCATTTTTTCGGTCTCTTCCACAGCTTCTTCCTTGGTAGCATGAGCGGTATGGCCTTCCTGCCAAAGAAATTCCGATGTTCTCAAAAAAAGACGGGTTCGCATCTCCCACCTGACTACATTAGCCCATTGGTTAATTAATAAAGGCAAATCACGGTAAGATTGAATCCATTTTCTATAAGTGTTCCAAATGATTGTTTCCGAAGTTGGACGAACAATCAGTTCTTCATCCAGTTTTGCTTCAGGGTCAACAATAAGTCCGTTTCCGTCAGGTGATTTTTTTAATCTGTAATGAGTGATAACAGCACATTCTTTTGCAAAACCCTCCACATGTGCTGCTTCCTTATTTAAATATGACTTTGGAATAAAAAGCGGAAAATAAGCATTGCTGTGTCCGGTGTCCTTAAACATTTTATCCAGCGTATCCCTTATTTTTTCCCAAATGGCAAAACCATAGGGCTTAATAACCATGCAACCTCTGACTTCAGAATGTTCTGCCAATTCCGCCTTTTCTACAATTTCATTGTACCATTGGGAGTAATCCTTTGCACGTGAAGTAAAATTTTCTGCCATATTTTTTTCTTCTGATTTTGGAGGACAAATTTAAAAATTATTCTCATGGCCCATTTTTCGAATTAAGGGGAAAATGGAATTAGCAATATTTTTTTTTGAATATAATAATTTCATGATATAATTTTGTGTGGCATTATTATTGGTTAAATTTGGTGTCCCTTTCTTTTAAATTTTAATTTTTAAATTTCATACTATGAAAAACCTTCTGAAATCCTTTCTCTGGATAACCCTCACCGGTTTGACTGCCTGCACCTCCGCCAGGTTTGCGGCAAAACAAAATACTGACGATGTGTATTATTCTCCTTCAGATGATGCATATTCCGAAAACCAGACCCCACCTTCCACCCCTCCCGAAGATTACACTTCCACCGAACAAAATTCCACCCCCACTCCCGAAAATTATAAACAAAGCGAAAACACCAACAATTCTGGCGGAAATGTTACCAATAATTATTATGGCGACTATAATGATTATAACCCGGACGATTACTATGATTATGCATATTCATCCAGAATTAAAAGATTTCATAATCCGGTTTATTCCTGCAGTTATTATGACCCCTGGTACACCAATGTTTACTGGTATGATTATAATCCGGTTTATTACGGTTCAAGCATTTATTTAGGATATTCATGGTGGTACCCAAGTCCGCTGAGTTGGAATTTTGGCTGGAATTCATATAATGGTTGGAATGTGGGTTGGAATTTGGGCTATTATCCTTATGGCCATTGCGGAAATGGATATTACGGAATTTATAATTATTATCCCTTTTATGGCTATTCAAACCCTTATTGGAATGGCTATAATAATGGTTATTATAATGGCTATAACGATGGTTTGATTGCAAGTAATAATTATTATAATAGTTATGATCCCAATAGTTATTATCACGGCCACAGAGGTTCAATATCATCCGATGGGGGAAGGGAAAGAAGAACTCTTGCCGAAAATTACCAAAATGCCGTTGGTTCGGAGAAAGCTTTCAACTCTAAATTTTCAGATTCTCCAAGGAGTTCTGATTTAAAGGTTGACCCAAATAGGAATCCCGGCATTTCGGTTGGCTCAAAGCGAGAAGACGAGAAATTTTCTCCTAAAAATAATCCGGTAGTTGCTCCAAAAAGAAATTCAGATGAATTTAATACTTACACTTCTCCGAAAGGGCTTAATCAAAAAGGCGGAAATGATTATTCGATTCCCAAATCCGATCAAACGACAAACGACAATAATTATAAGGGTTATTCAACTCCCAAAGGGGAACCGGGGAGAATACCCGGGAATGGGAATAATGGGAATTATAATGACAAAACTTTAAAAAATTCCAATAATGAAAATATTCAGCCAACAAGAAATAATGTAGAAACGGAAAAATTGCAACCAGGTATTAATTACCCTGGAAATTATTCCAGACCAAAAGAAAGCCGGCCTCATTTTTTCGAACCAAAAGATAATTCCAAAAGAAATAATAATGAGGAGTTTAAAAGAATTGAACCTGCAGCGCCAAGAGGTGCCACCCCTGGAAATCAAAGCAGTTCTCCTTCCAGAACTCAGAGCTTTGAAAGAAATGCAAACGTTTCCCCTAAGTTTAATAATTCTGCACCGCTGGGTGCTCCTTCCAATGGGAATATTGGAAGAAATGATTCCAGGCCAGCCCCTTCGGGAGGAAAAAATCATAGATAAATTATTAATCCATTGATTAAATACTCAACGGAAATGAAAAAAAAAATAATAATTCTTCTCTCGGTAATTTTAAATTTCATCTTCTTTTTTGGATTTTCACAAAATGAAACCGATGCACTCCGTTATTCTCAAAATTTTGCCACGGGTTCTTCAAGATTTACCTCCATGGGTGGTGCTTTCGGAGCACTTGGCGGAGATTTTTCTTCCTTAAGCAGTAATCCTGCAGGAATTGGAATTTTCAGAAAATCCGAATTTAGTTTTTCTCCCTCCGTGTTTGTTAGTTCTACAAATACGAATCATTATGGTAATGTTTCCTTCGGGAACAAATCAAATTTTAATTTTGGAAACTGCGGCCTTGTGCTAACTCTAAATAATGGAAAAAATTCAGGTTGGGTAACAACCAGTCTTGGTTTTGGATATAATCGGTTAAATAATTTTACAACCAGAATTTCTGTTGAAGGCGCTAACAATGGTAGTTCCCTGCTTGATTTGTTTAAAGGGCAAATTGAAAAAAATGATTTTTCTCTTTTTGGAACTCAACTGGCCTGGAAAGCTTACTTAATTGATTTCGATTCAGCCGGGAATAAATATTTTACTGTTTTTCCGACTTATGGTGAAACCCAAAAAAAATCAATTTCAAAATCAGGGTCCATTGGGGAAACAGTATTTTCATTGGGTGGGAATTATAACAATAAACTTTATCTTGGCGGAACTGTGGGGCTTTCAAAAGTAAGGTATTCTGAAATTTCAAAATATTCAGAAATTTCAAATCCCAAAGACACAAACATTATTTTAAATTCTTTTTCTCTTAATGAAAACCTAAGCACCTCCGGTTCGGGAATAAATTTTAAAATCGGAATGATATACCGTTTGATGGAATTTATTAGGATAGGAGGAGCATTCCATTCACCCACATTTTATGATTTATCTGATAAATGGGATGCCAATCTAAAATCAGATTTTAAGGATTCATCATCCGAATACAGTTCAGATCCCGGACAAATAAACTATTCACTTTCTACTCCATTTAAGGCCATAGGGAGTTTAGCCTTAGTTTTTGGAAAAATTGGTTTGATAAGTTGTGATTATGAGTTTGTGGATTATTCAGGATCTCGATTATCTCCCAGCGGAGCCAGCGATTACAGTTTTTCAAAAGAAAATAACCTTATTGCTGAAAAATATGTTCCTGCAGGAAATATTAAATTAGGAACAGAATGGAAAATTAATCCTTTCAGCCTAAGGGCGGGGTTTGCCAGTTACGGTAACCCGTTTTCCTCAGCAATTGGAAACCAAAGTAAAAATAACTGCTATTCTTTGGGGCTTGGAATTCGCGAAGAAGGGTATTTTCTGGATTTTGCCTATGTAATTTCAAATACTTCTGAAAAATACTTCCTTTACAGCTCTGCTCTAATAAACGGAACAAAAATAAATCAAACCTCCCAAAGTTTTCTGGTTACCCTGGGGTTCAGGTTTTAATTTGCATCAATATCTGTATCCACTAAAATTCTTCCGCAATGTTCGCAAACGATAATTTTTTTCCGGGTACGGATATCTAATTGTCGCTGGGGAGGGATTTTATTAAAACAACCCCCGCAGGCATCTCTTTCAATTTTTACCACTGCCAAACCGTTAATGGCATTTTTTCTTATTTTTTTATAAGCGGTAAGCAGCCGGTCTTCAATAACCTTTTCGGCCTTACCTGAAGATTTCATTAAATCTTTTTCGTCTATTTCTGTTTCAGAAATAATATCATCCAATTCAGATTTTTTATGCTTTAAATCTTTTTTCCTGTCATTGTGGGTTTTTTGAACCTCCTCAATAATTTCAGTTTTCTGGGCAATACTGGCTTTGTATTCCTTTATTCTTTTTTCTGCCAATTGTATTTCAAGATTTTGATATTCAATTTCCTTGGTCAGAGCATCGAATTCCCGGTTGTTTCTTACCTTGTTCTGTTGGCCTTCGTATTTTTTTATTAAAACCGTTGCCTCTTTGATAAGGTTTTTCTTTTCGTTGATAGAGTCATTAAGGACCTTCAATTCTTCTTCATAATTTTTTACCCTTGTTTCAAGCCCTTCCACTTCATCTTCCAAATCACGTACTTCCAAAGGAAGTTCTCCCCGAACCGTTCTTATTTTATCCACTTTTGAATCAATTTGCTGAAGGTTAAATAATGCTTTCAGTTTTTCTTCAACATGCAGATCGGGTTTGGAGTCTTTTGACATTGTTTTTGCAGCCATAATTTTATTGTATGTTTAATTTTGAGATTAAAATAATATTTAATAATAATTAACAGGATTGGTATTTACTTTAGAAAATCGGACGGCAAATGTAGGAAAATTTTGTTTGAGGAATTTTCCGATTAATTCTATGGTAAACTGTTCGCTTTCATAATGACCAATATCTGCAATAAGAATTTTGCCCTCCGCATCGAAAAACTGGTGGTATTTAAAATCAGAAGTTATGAATAAGTCAGCGCCTTCCACCATGGCATTTTTCAACAATGAGCTTCCGCTTCCTCCGCAAACAGCTACTTTTTGAATTTTTTTTCTTATCAAACTTGTGTGACGAATACATTTTGTATTCATTACTCTTTTTAAATTTTTAAGGAAATTAATTTCGGTTTCGGGTTTTTCAAGATAACCAATCATCCCACCGCCAACTCCGGGGATGCTATTATTAAGCAAAATAATGTCATAAGCAACTTCTTCATATGGGTGAGAGGAAATGAGAGCATCCAAAATTTTTTTTTCCAAATAGGACGGAAAAACCATTTCAATTTTGATTTCCTTTTCAATATGTTGTTTCCCTTTTCTTCCCACGTAAGGATTCGTACTTTCCAGAGGACGAAAAGTTCCATCACCTACTGAATTAAAACTGCATTCGTCATAATTGCCAATATGACCCCCGCCTGCTGAAAACATGGCTTGCCTTACTATATTTGCCTTCCCGGCAGGGCAAAAAGTAAAAATTTTTTTAAGGATTTCTTTTTTTGGGGATAAAATTTTGCAATTCTTTAGCGAGAGTTTCCTGCAAATTTGTGCATTAACCCCATTGTAAACATTATCCAGATTTGTATGAATGGCATAAATGGCGATATTATTCCTAATTGCTTTAAGCAATGCCCTCTGAATGTAATCAGTTCCTGTAAATTTTTTAATTCCTGAAAAAACTATGGGATGGTGGGCAATTACGAGATTGCATTTATTTTTTATTGCTTCCTCAATAACATCTTCTGTGCTGTCAATGCAAATTAAGGCTGATTCAATTATCATTTCGGGGTCGCCCGAAATAAGCCCGGAATTATCATAACTTTCCTGAAAAGCCAGGGGGGCAATGGTTTCAAGAAATCCGGTTATTTCCTTTAATTTCAATTTTACACCTTTTGCTGCAAATTTATAAAATGTTAATGAACAAAAATTGCAAATTCAGGATTTGTATATTCGCAAAAAACCACGAATGAAAATTTTCAGGATCTTATTATTTCCGTTTTCAATTATTTATGGACTGGGGGTCTTTTTCAGGAATTTGGCTTATGATTTTAAAATAGTAAAAACTGAATCATTTAAAAACGGGATTATTTCAGTGGGAAATTTATCCTCCGGAGGTACGGGAAAAAGCCCCCTCATTGAATATTTAATACGATTATTGATTAGTGAAAAAAAAATTGCAACACTCAGTAGGGGATATGGAAGGAAAACCAAAGGTTATGTGGAAGTAAAAACAATTTCAAAGCCTATTGAGGTTGGTGATGAGCCCCTGCAATTTAAAATTAAGTTCCCCGAAATAGAAGTTGCAGTAGATACCGACAGGGTAAATGGGGTGAAAAAATTACTTCAGTTAACCACCCCGCCTGACATTATTTTACTTGACGATGCTTTCCAGCACCGAAAAATAAATCCGGGGATATCCATTCTCCTAACCGATTATAATGCAATTTATACAGGAGATTTATTATTGCCGGCCGGAAATCTCCGCGAAATGAAAAGCGGTGCAAAACGAGCAGATATTATTGTTGTGACAAAAGTTCCGCAGCCTTTCTCACCAATGGAAAAGAGGGTGATGGTGGAACGAGTTAGCCCATTAAAACATCAGAGCATATTTTTTTCCTTCATTAATTACGGCAACTTTACCCCATTGTACTCAAAAGAAAATATCGCAATGAAAAGCAAAGAATATTATTTGGAAAATAAATTTGTGATTTTGCTTTTTACAGGAATTGCCAGTTCGGTAAATTTGGTGGATTATTTAAAAGCCGGTGGAGCTCTAGTCAAACACATCCGGTTCAGAGATCATCATAAATATTCTTCTTCAGATATTAGGAGGATAAAACAATTATTTAATAATATTGCTACGGAAAAAAAACTTATACTTACCACTGAGAAGGATGCTGTAAAATTAAAAAACAAAGATTTTGAGAATTCTTTAAAAGATTTTCCAATTTTTTATATACCCATTTTTGCCGATTTCCTAAATGAAGATAAAAGAGATTTTAATGAAAAAATATTAGATTATGCTAAAAAACATTAAATCAACTGCGAATTTTATTTTAAATAAAGTAAAATTGAAGCCCGACTTCGGAATTATTTTGGGAACCGGTCTGGGAGGGTTGGTGAAGGAAATAAAATCTACCCACGTTTTACCTTATGAGTCAATCCCCGATTTTCCGGTTTCAACGGTTGAAGGACATTCGGGGAAATTAATTTTTGGCAAACTGGGAGGCAGAAATGTTGTTGCAATGCAGGGAAGATTTCATTATTATGAAGGATATAATATGAACCAGGTGGTTTTTCCGGTAAGGGTTATGAAATACCTTGGAATAAAAAAATTATTTGTTTCGAATGCAAGTGGTGGAGTAAATCCCGGTTTTGAAATTGGAGATTTAATGATTCTGAATGATCACATTAATCTTTTCCCCACCAACCCGTTAATTGGAAAAAATGAACCTGAATTAGGAGTGAGGTTCCCGGATATGAGCGAGGCCTATGACCGAAAGGCAATTATTTTGGCAAAAAGTATTGCAAAAAAGAATAAAATTAAAATCCGCCAGGGGGTTTATGTTGGATTAAGCGGCCCCTGCCTTGAAACCCCGGCTGAGTATAAATATGCGAGGATTATTGGGGGAGATGCGGTGGGAATGTCAACCGTACCTGAGATAATTGCTGCAAGGCAAATGGGAATTCCATGCTTTGCAATATCAATTATTACGGACCTCGGAGTTCCAGGAAAAATTGTTAAGGTTACCCATCAGGATGTTCAGAAAGTTGCAGAATCATCAGAGCCCAAAATGACTCTGATAATAAAAGAGCTTATTAAGCAAAGTTGACTAATCAAAATTTATGAAAAATTCCATCCAGGGTCACAAAAAGGCTCTAATAATGACCCTAATATTATTTTCCTTTTTAATGATTATTGGAAATTTTAACAAGGCAAAAGCCCAAAATTTTCCTGCCCAAAATGTTTCCCTCCTTGGGCGTTGGTTCGATTCAACAGTGGTTTCAGAGCCCCAGCATGGAATAAAATATAACGGAGTTTTTGGCTGGACAAATCCCGGAGATGGAAGGGAATATGCTATTATCGGGTCCACTGCCGGAACATATTTTATTGAAGTCACCAACCCATCACTTCCTGTTGTTCGTGATTTTGTTGGAGGAAGAAGGGATTCCTGCGTTTGGAGGGAAATACATACATACCAAAATTTTTGTTATATGGTGAGTGATGATGGTTTGCCCAACAGTTTTCAGATTGTTGATTTATCTCCTTTGCCCGATTCGGTTCATGTTGTTCACGACAGCACAAACATTATGAGCCGGTGCCATACAATTTTTGTGGATGGCGATAAGCTTTATGCCGGAATACCCAAGGGCCCTTTCGGACAATCATCCATGGCAGTTTTTAGTTTGAAAAATAATCCGGCCAGTCCGTTTTTATTGAGGCGGCTGGAAGAAGATTACACGGGGATTGATGCCACGCATGACATGTTTGTACGTCACGATACTATTTACGCATCAATGAGCAATTCGGGGTATTTTGTTTACCGGTTCGACACTTTATTGAATAAATTTTTATTGCTCGGATCCCTTACTTCATATCCTTTTAAAGGATATAACCACAGCTCTTCAGTTACCGAAAGCGGAATATCAATTATGTGTGATGAGGTTCCTTCAGGGTTGCAGGTAAAAGCGGTTGACGTGAACGATTTATCAGATATTACTGTTACCGATACATTCAAATCAAACACAGGGGCCACTCCGCACAATCCATATGTAGTTGGAAACAACAGAGTAGTTATTGCATATTACCAGGATGGTGTTCAGATTTTTGATATTTCGGACCCAAGCAATATAACAAGAAGCGGATATTTTGATACCAGGCCCGAAATTGGGGATAATAACGGATATCCCGGGGATCCTTATCAAGGTTGCTGGGGCGCATTTACCGGATTGCCGAGCGGAAATTTGCTGGCAAGTGATATGCAAAACGGACTTTTTATCCTGAATATTAACGCAGCTCTTGGCATGGACGAAAATATTCAAACAAAATCTTTTTCATTTATTTATCCAAATCCTAATACAGGAAAATTTTCCATTCTGTGGAAAAAGGAGAGAGAAATATCAAGCCTAAAAATTATTTCGGTTCTTGGTTCGATAGTGTTTTCTAAATCTATGATAGAAAATAATTGTGATTTGAGTGGAGATTCCATTTCCGGAAATTTCCAATACTCCGTTGATGTTTCTGATTTTCCGGAAGGAATTTACTTTGTACTATTAAGCGGGATGAATTTTACTGAAGTAAAAAAGTTGGTAAAAACCAATGGTTGAATCTTACCCGGGCATTTTTTCCATGGCTATCATTTTTAAAGCAGTAACGGCCGCTTCCACCCCTTTATTTCCGTGTTTACCACCTGCCCGTGCTTTTGCCTGATTGAGGTTTTCAGGAGTAAGCACTCCGAAAATCACCGGAATTTCATATTTAAGGTTAAGTTTCATTATTCCCCAGGCAACGGCCTGACAAATAAAATCAAAATGCCGGGTTTCGCCCTGAATAACGCATCCCAGGCATATTACAGCATCCAAACCTTGCTGGCAAAATATCTGAGCACCTCTTGGCAATTCAAAACTCCCGGGAACTCTTTTTATCAGGATGTTTTTTTCGGGAACCCCGTTTTCAATCAAAGTTTTTATTGTACCTGCCAGCAGGGATGAGGTAATTTCATCATTCCACTCAGACACAACAATTCCTAAACGAAGTTTTTTACTCCCTGTAAAATTAAGCTTATTATTAGAGGAAAGATTTTTGAGAATGGAGGACATTTTAAGGGTTAAAATGGGGTCCTATTTCACATAAGATTCTGCACGGGCAAGGTACTTATCAACATTTTTGCCTTCCATTGTTTCCGGGTAATCTTTTTTTATTTTTTGATACACTTTTTTTGCACCGGAGAAATCATTTTGTAATTCAAAAGCCAGGCCTGCTTTCATAAGATAAACCGGGGCAGTAAACTGATTGTCCTCCATTTCGGCTGCAGAAACATAATGAGAAACGGCTTCATCCGTTTTTCCTAATTCCATATAGGCATCTCCAATGGCACCGGCCGCAATTGGTGCAAGCATCTCATCATCCGAATCAAAATCTTCAAGATATTCAATGGCATTTTCGAATTCGCCTTTCCTGAGATAACATATCCCCGAATAATACTGAGCAAGGTTTGCAGTTTTGGAAAGACCATAATCACTTATTATCTGAAGAAATCCGAAATAATTGCCATCACCGTTCAAGGCCAGGTCAAAAGAATCTTTTTCAAAATATTGTTCTGCCTTCCACATTTGTTTCTGTGCCTCTTCATCCATGGGCTGAATATAAAGGTATTTGTAGGCAAAATATCCTCCGAAAAGAACAGTTAAAATGATTGCAACCAAAGCCAGCCTGTTTTTATTATCTTCAATAAACTGTTCAGTTTTTGAATAAGCCACTTCAACATCAATTATTGGCTCATTGGTTTTTTCGGATTCCTGTAAACTCATAAATTATTAATTGGTTTTTTATAAATGCGTGGCAAAAGTAAAAAAAATGTAAAGCAAAAAATGAGGATTATTTTTTCCGGTTTTTTATTTCTGAAAGAACTTTTTTGGTGTAAAGGGGGAAATCTCCCTGCATCATCCAGGCATAATAGGAGGGTTCTTTTTGCAAAACAACTTCTACCGGAATTCCTTTATGTTTCCCAAAATTGAAAACTTCTTTACCGTTTTTATCAAAAATAATTCTTCCTGCAAAATCTGCATTATTACTCCTGGAAGAAAATTCATGTAAAAAGCCAACATCATTTTTAAGATTTTCATATTTTTCAATCTGAGCTAGCAAAATTTCATAAGTTGCTTTAATATCAGCTTCGGCACTATGGGCATTTTCCAGATTTTTAAAACAATAAAATTTATAGGCAGCAGAAAGGGTTCTTTCCTCCATTTTGTGAAAAATATTCTGAACATCAATCAGATTTCTTCCTTTAATTTCAAACTCAATATCTGCCCTTAGGAATTCTTCCACCAAAAGGGGAATATCAAATTTATTTGAATTATAACCTGCCAGGTCACAATTTTCCAGAAATGTTTTTAATTCATTAGCCACCTCTTTAAAGGTGGGTTTCCCTGCCACATCCTTATCGAAAATTCCATGAATATCTGATGAGGCCGGGGGAATAGGAATGGTTGGATTAATAAGGGAAGTTTTAATTTCTTCACCCATCTTTCCGGATGTAAACAAATCAGTTTTTGGTGCAGAATCTTCAGGAAATAATTTAAGAAAGGAAAATTCTACAATCCGATCGGTTCCAATATTTACACCGGTGGTTTCAAGATCGAAAAAAACCAGAGGTCTGTTTAAAATAAGTTTCATAGAAAATTAAATGTTTATTGATTTATTATTTTGGTAATAATAGTATATCCTTTCTTATAGGCCCTTTTTTAATATCCGATTCTGAAATTGAAATATTTGTTTTTACAGGCTGATATCGGGAAGATTCAATACTTAAAGTATATTTTCCCTGGGCAAGGATGGTGGTATAAACCCCATTGTTAGGGTTTGGCTGGTAAGTTCCTACCAAATCCATTGTTTCGTCAAAAAGCAAAACCTTAGCATCAAGGGTTAAAAAACTTTCAAATTTATCTTTTAATTTAAATTGATAGGCCAGCAAAGGCACATTGGCATTGTTGAAAAAAACCTTGTAAATATCGAGGTCACCAAATCCGCCTTTACGAAAAGCCGAAACATAGGCTGTATTTTTATTTTCGGAAAATGAAATTACCCTTTCATCGTCAGGGGTATTTAGAGGATAACCGACATTTTGTGGAGGTATCCAAAAATTATCCTCATCATCAAATACTGAAACAAAAATATCAAACCCTCCCATGCTTGAATGCCCCTCGGAGCAAAAGTACAGGGTATGCCCGTCAGCCGAAAGAGTAGGAAAATCCTCGTTATATTTTGTGTTTATCTGAGGGCCCAGGTTTTGGGGAAGTGCCCATTCTCCATCAGGCAATTTTTTGCACATATATAAATCCAGTCCGCCCTGCCCGCCATCCATTGCACTTGAAAAAAAAAGTGAATAACCATCGGCCGAAATAGAAGCTGCTGTTTCTAAGCTGGAAGAATTAACATTTGTGCCAAGTTTAATTGCCTTCTGAAAGGCTTTTGATTTCCTTTCGGCCATAAAAATATCGCCAAACTTATCAATCTGGTCGAGATAAATAAACATTGATTTTCCATCATCGGAAAGTCCAACCGCCTCTTCATCGTAAGATGAATTAATTATTCCTCCGGCATTTTTGGCTTTCCCCAGGGAACCACCTGTTTTTTCAGCAATCCATATATCGGATGGAAACAAACCGTCAAATTCCTCCTCTCCGCCCACGTTGCCTTTTCTGCGGGAGGTAAAAACGATAAAAGATTCATCCTTGGCAGCAAAGGGATAGTAATCTGCAAATTCAGAGTTAATTTCTTTCCCGAGATTTTGAAACGTAACCTCCACAGGATGTTTCATCAGTTCCCTGGCAGTGATACAGGTTTCAATCTGCCGATCGGCTTTAGATGCTTTTGCAATATCACTTTCAAGAGGTTTGTACTTTTTATACATTTTTATGGCATCGTCAAATTTGTAATTTAACTGGTATGCCCATCCGAGGTCAAAATATGTTTCGGGTTCGGCATTTGCAAATTTTACGGCTCTTTCCAAAGGTTGAATCGCCTTGCTTTTATCAATATTTGTTTGTAAAAAACAAATCCCGAGATGATGATAATTTTCTGGATCATCCGGCTCCTGTTTGATTAATTTTTCAAATTCGGGGATTGCTGCCCGGTAATTTTTGTGCTTAAAATAATCTTTTGCAACCCGGGGATCAGTAAAGGCTTGAGAAAAAGAAAAATAAGAGGTAAAAAATAGGATGAAGGAAATAAAATAGGAAAGGGCCTCAAAAATTGGCGGTTTTATCATCAACATTAAATTTGTGTAAAAATAATTTATTTTATCCAATGAAATAAAAACCAACCCTAAAGAAAATTAAATTTTTATATTCGCCTCCTAAATTAAATTTCAGCTATGGAAGACCTCCAGGTTTTGCTGCCAAAAATGGGAGAAAGTGTTGCCGAGGCCACTATTACCAAGTGGTTAAAAGCAGTGGGTGATAAAGTGGAAGCCGAAGAATCTTTAGTTGAAATTGCTACTGATAAAGTGGACAGTGAAGTCCCATCCCCTGGCAGCGGAGTTTTAACCAAAATTCTTTATAAAGTTGGGGATGTTGTAAAAGTAGGGGAAACCATAGCAGTATTAAATGTTGCTCCTGTTTCCGGAAAACCAATCGAAAAAACCTCCTCC
This sequence comes from Flavobacteriales bacterium, assembly GCA_023250995.1. GTDB lineage: Bacteria > Bacteroidota > Bacteroidia > Flavobacteriales_H > JAHEZO01 > JAHEZO01. The sequence continues at coordinate 26,461 of JAHEZO010000008.1, forward strand.
ACCTCTTCGGTTTCATTGAGGGAAAACCAAGATGATTTAATAAAAACAAAAAAAGAAGATTCTCCTCTGATAATTAGCACAAATGCCTCAAACCAATTTTTAGGTGAAAAGAATTTAAAATACGGTGAAACGGATCAAAAAAAGGAAGAAAGTTATCAGTTTGACAGCAAAAGATTTTATTCCCCCCTGGTGCGAAATATTGCCAAGCAGGAGGGAATTTCATTTACCGAACTGGAAGCCCTTAGCGGAAGTGGAAAGGAAGGCAGGGTTACAAAAATGGATTTATTGAATTATCTTCCTCAGAAAAGGGAGAAAGAGATAAAATTGAAGGAGGGGGAGAAGGTTACAAATGGTATAGAAATAAAACAAGAAATTATTAAGGGTGAAATTGAAAGGCGGAATGATGATTTGTTTGAAATAATTGAAATGGACCGGATGAGAAAGCTTATTGCCGATCACATGGTGATGAGCAAACAAACTTCTCCGCATGTTACTTCTTATGTAGAGGCAGATGTCACAAACCTGGTTGTATGGCGTGAAAAGGCAAAAAAAATATTTGAAAAAAGGGATGGTGAAAAAATAACTTTTACCCCCCTTTTTGTGGAAGCGGTAGTAAAGGCCCTAAAAGATTTTCCGATGGTAAATGTTTCGGTAGAAGGATATAAAATCATTCGTAAGAAATTTATTAATATTGGAATGGCCACTGCCCTTCCTTCGGGTAATTTAATTGTTCCTGTAATTAAAAATGCGGATCACTTAAACCTTCTTGGATTAACCAAAATGGTAAATGACCTGTCGAACAGGGCCCGGACGAATAAATTAAAACCCGATGAAATTCAAAACGGAACCTTTACCATATCCAATGTTGGTACCTTCGGCAATGTAATGGGAGCCCCAATCATAAACCAGCCCCAGGTTGCAATAATGGCTCTTGGGGCAATAAGAAAAAAACCAGCAGTAATTGAAACTCCAATGGGTGATACCATTGGAATCAGACATCAGATGTTTCTTTCTTTATCCTATGACCACAGGGTAGTAGATGGAGTTCTGGGAGGTAGTTTTTTAAGGAGAGTTGCCGATTACCTTGAAAAATTCGATGTAAAAAGAGAAATATAAATTAATTTTTTCCTTGTCATTTAATTGGATTTTTTAACTTTGAAAAATTTTTGTTTCGAAATCTGATAATCCGGCCCCAACTACCGTGCTAATGAAATATTTCCGTCTGGTTTTAGTTTTTTCCCTTTATTGCATTTTTAACAAAGGATTTTCTCAGGATACCCTGGTTCATTTTTCGTTTAACGACAAGTTTAACGATGCCAACTTATTAATGGAGGAAAAACTTTACCCCATTGCCCTTCCCGTTTGGCTGGAGGTTCTTCAAACTGATACAGGCAATTCAAATTGGAACTATAAAGTTGGAATTTGTTATTTAAATTCCAGCAATGAAAGAACCCGTTCACTTTCATATCTTGAAAAAGCAATTTTAAATACTTCCAAGAATTATAATCCATTTTCATCTTCAGAAAAAAGATCACCTAATGATGCTTATTATTATCTTGCAAAATCATACCACCTTAATAACCAAATTGATAAAGCCATTGAGTATTTTAATAAATTTAAAGATGTGGCAGGAAAAAAACATTACATGATTCCCGATGTAGAAAGGAGTTTGGAAATGTGCCTCAACGCAAAGGATATGCTCGGCAAACCCATTACAGTGAAAATTACAAATCTTGGCGATAAAATAAATTCACCCTCCCCTGAATACGGAGCCGTTTTATCTCTGGATGAAAAGGCCCTTTATTTTACCTCCAGAAGGTTATGGAAAGACAGCTCAAATTCAGATATGAAAGAAAGAAGCGATGGGGATTATTTTGAAGATATTTATGTTTCGTTTAAAGGGAGTGACGGAAACTGGCTGGAACCCGAGTTACTTAATTTTAATCGCCCGGATGACCATGAGGCAACTATTTCTCTGTCGGCTGATGGCCATACTCTTTATTTATACCGTGACGAAGACGGGAATGGAAATTTGTATCAAAGCTTTTTTATTGATACATCCTGGTCCGGCCCGGTTCCAATGGGATCAGATATTAACAGCAAATCTCACGAAACGCATCTTACCGTAACAATGGATGGCAAAACTCTATATTTTGTAAGTAACCGGAAAGGTGGTTTTGGTGAAAAGGATATTTATAAATGCACTAAACTTCCCAATGGGCAATGGTCGCTTGCTCAGAATTTAGGGCCAATAATTAACTCGAAATTTGATGAGGATGGTCCATTTATTCATCCTGACGGGAAAACAATGTTTTTCAGTTCAAAAGGACATAAGAGCATGGGAGGATTTGATATTTTCATGACTACCTTAAAAGACGATGGAACCTGGTCTGAACCTGAAAATCTTGGTTACCCGATAAACACCACGGATGATGATATCTTTTTTGTTTTAAGTCCGGATGGCAAAAGGGCTTATTATTCTTCCTTCAGAGAAGGGGGGCATGGTAGCAAAGACATTTATATTATTCAGCAACCAGATGCCATTGAGCATTCGCTTACTTTAATTAAAGGTACTATTACCGTTCCGGAAGGGATGGAAATACCGGATGATTTAAATATTGTAATTACCAATAATGAAACGGGAGAGTATGTTACCGAGGTTAAGCCTCTGAAGAGGAACGGGAGTTTTGTATTTATTATTCCTCCGGGTAAAAATTATAATATTTCATATAATATTGGTGAAACAGAATTTTACAATGAAAATGTGTATGTGCCGGTTGGAAAAGATTATAATGAAGTGGATAAGCTGATTGCACTTAATCCTCAAAAGTTAGGTACCCCTGAAGCCGTTAAAGTGGATATAATAAGTTCAAGAGAAAAGCCCAAGCCACAGTGGCAGATTCGTTTCAGAGAACCCGGCAAAATGATTCCGGATAGTTCCTACATTCAATATTTGAATGCTGAGGGTGCAGTAATTTATGAAGAGTTGATTTCAAAATCAGGGTTTTTTAATTATTATGAACTTGAAAAAACACAACCCTATTTATTTACTCTGAAATCCAAGGATAGTCCGCTTTGTAGCCAAGCCGAAATTGTTTTAATCAATGGTGAAAAAGACGCCAGATACCTTGCGGATGAAAAATGTATTTTTAAAGAAGAGGAAATAATTAATCCTAAATTTATTTTTAACAGCCTAGGATTTACCATACCGGATAATGTTTCTTTGCAATATCTAGACAATAATGAAAATGTACTATTTGAAGAGGTCCTTAAAAAGAGTGGTGACCTTGTTTTTCACCAAATGCCTTCCGACTCCAGTTATATTTTAAGAGTTGGGTTGGATGCCTCCTTTTGCAAAGAAGCCAAAATTGAAATTCCAAAAAAGGATGGCGGCAGCTTAACGTTATTGCCGGATGCTAAATGTATTTTTCGGTTGAGAGAGCAAAAGCCAAAATTTTTATTCAGTTCTCTTGAGAAAGAATTTTCTGCAGGATTAGGTGTTCAGTACTTGGATGAAAAAGGGAAAATAATTTATGAAGAGAAAATTAATGAAAAAGGGGAGTTTAATTTTCATGTCCTCCCAATAGAAAAGCCTTATTTAATGAAGTTGAAAACTAAAAACACCAGTTTTTGCGATGAAGGGGAGATTACAATACCCGGACCCGGTGGAAGTGTTTATACCCTTATTGCCGATGAGAATTGCATTTTCAGGGTTAAGGATAAAAAATCAAAATTTGTTTATGAATACCTTGATAAGGAAACTGCCGGTGGATTGCGGATTCAGATTATTGATGAAAACGGCAATGTTGTTTTAGAAGAAAAAATGAATGAGAAGGGAGAGTTCCCATATTATAAATTCCCAACCGATAAAAAATATTCTATTAAGATTTTACCCTACAGCCCGGAAAAATTTAGGAATACAGAAATTATTATTCCTTCTTTGGGAAAGAAGTTTTTTAAATATGTTCCGGATGAATCGGGGGTATTTCGTTTAAAAGATGTAAAAGAGGAGACCATTGTTGCAGGAGAAGAAAAGTCAATAATGCCTGAAAAGGTAATTGAGGTTAATGAAAAGGAGCCTGTGATTGAAAATGAAAAAACGGTTGTTAAGGAAAAAGAAAAAACGGTGACTCAGTCCCCAGTGGCCATTGCAAAAACGATTTTGTTTGATTACAATAGTTTTGAAATTGGTTCTCAATATCTGCAAGAATTGGACGAGGTTGTAAAAACGCTAAAAGAATATTCTTCAATGAAAGTTGAAATTTTTGGCCACACCGATTCAAAGGGTACCGATGATTTTAATCAAAACCTTTCGAAGAAAAGGGCAGAAAATTCTGCAAAATATTTAATTTCAAAAGGAATTTCACGAAAAAGAATTACCACCAAAGGATTTGGAGAAAGCCAACCTGTGGCTCCGAATATTTTACCTGATGGAAGTGATAACCCCGAAGGAAGGCAGAAAAACAGGAGGATTGAATTGAAAGGAAAAAATTAATATTTTGAAATTTTTTTCTGCAGCATTCCCACCAATAATCCGATAATGCTTGCCGATAGCCCGAATATTAAAGGGTTCACCGAAGTATCAGCCAAAGTAGAAAAGGACCAACCGGAAATCCCAAAAAGAATTGAATATAAGGCCGAAACCGGAGAAGTTCCTTTCAGGAAAAGTCCTGCAACAAGCGGAATAAATAACGAAACCAGACTTATTGCTGATGACTGACCAACCAATTCATAGATATTTCCTTTCGAAAATGCGAAAAAAACAGATACCAGCGAAACAAATAAAACCGAAAGACGGGAAACCATTAGAAATTTTTTATCGCTTAAATCTTTAAACAAGGGTTTGATAATATTTTCACTTAAAATGGCCGAGGGAGCCAAAATTGCCCCACTTGCCGTACTCATAATTGCCGAGATAAGGGCTCCGAAAAACAAAACATTTACAAATAATCCGGAGTGCTTCATTACAATAAGGGGAATGGTTAATTGGGAATCTGAAGCTGAAATTCCGGGATAAAGAAAATTTCCGTATGCTACAATTATTATTGGCAAAAACGCTATTGAAATGTATAAAAGGGAGGAAAACAAAGAAGAAGACACGGCAACTTTTTCCGATTTTGAGGCCATTACTCTCTGAAAAACATCCTGCCCTGCAATAGAGCCCAGTCCTATGGTCATCCACATTGCAAAATAGTTTAGCCAGGAAGAAATGGTATTATGAGTTGGAGAAAATTGAAAATGTTCAGCTGGAATTTTTTCCAGCACTTGTGAAAATTGAGCTTTGGAAGTTATTTCAATTGTAACAATTACCAGCCCGGCAATAATTACAATCATTTGAAAAAAGTCGGTAATGGAAACGCTCCACATTCCTCCAAAAAAAGTATAAAAAACAACTACCGCAGTTCCGATTATAATTCCATAATTAACCGGTATTCCTGCCACCACGTTAAACAAAACCCCCAGTGCCACCATTTGTCCTGCAATCCACCCAAAGTATGAAACGATGAGTAAAATGCTGGCTACAATTTCAACTTGCCGGTTAAACTTTACCCTGTAAAAATCACCAAAGGTTATGAGGTTCATCCGGTATAAAGGTTTGGCAAAAAATAAACCTATTAAAACCAAACAAAGCGCTGCACCAAAAGGATCTTCAATAATTCCAAGGAAACCTTTTTCACTGAATTGAGAACTTGCCCCAAGCAAAGTTTCTGAGCCAAACCAGGTGGCGAACACGGTAGCAGTGGCAAGGTAAAACGGAAGCTTTTTTCCGGCAACCAAAAAATCGGAACTGGTTTTTACCTTTCGTGAAGCAACATACCCAATAATAATAGTGAGCAGCAGGTAAACAACTATAAAAATAATCAGCATCCTTAATCACAAACTTTGCCGATGGGTTTTCCTTTCTGAAATTCCTCTTCCAGCTTCTTTTCCTCCTCCTTATCCTCCGGGTTAAGGCTTGTATCAAATTTTGCAAGGTCAGGTTTGCCGGCATTTACCCATGCCGTGTACCAAAGGCTTCCAATGGTAATGATGGCTTCACGCATCCTTCGTTCAACCATTCCGTTTAACATTTTATCATAGGCCAATGTGTAATCCTGCGAATAAGTTTTCACCGTTACATTACCTCTTGTTTCAAAGCTATATTTATCATCAGTTGGAAATCGTCCGTTTAATTCTTTTTCAAAAAGGAGAACCGAGTCAACAGCGGCATGGCTGTCTTCCACAATATCCCAAATCCGGTTTAAAGGGTTCTCAATGTATTTTGCCCTACCTACAAAATAATCATATCCTTCGGCTTTCATTTCAGGAATGCGTGACTCCCAAAAACCGTGTATCCCCTTTTGATTGGTAAGCTGCCCGTTATAATTTTCAGTGGTATGAAGTGGAACATGTGAATCGCCTATATAGTGGCCCAGGTCGGCCGACAAATGTAAAATTCTTTCAAAATTTTCTTCCTTAAAAGCTTTAGTAAGCCGTGAAACCATCAGGTTTACGTGCCAGGGTACAATTCCGTAAGCATTTAATGTATCTTCCGAATATTTTGCAACGGCATCATCCCATTTACGAGGAACTATTTTAAATGCACTTACACCGGTGGAGTCGTAATGGTCAATGTCAATATAATGTCTTTCCGCTTCTCCCTTTACTGCATATCTTCTTTTATCGGGATCAACCGCATGTTCAGTTATAAACTCAATATTTTTTTTATAAAACCCAATCATTTGTGAGGGCAGGGTTAATACGGCCATCCGGTTTATTCGCTTGTGGGCATAAAAACCCCAGGAAAAAATTTCGGGAGAGGAAATAATTAAGATTAAAAAGGAAAAAATTAAAATAAAAAGAATTTTTTTTGTCATACTACATTTTTAAAAATCAAAAATGATATCAACGTTATGTACCAATTAGTGGATATTATTCGTCTTTATTTGAGGCGTAAAACGAATTGGAAAAAGATACTCAACATTTACTGCACGACCATTTAAAAGGGCAGGAATCCAACTGTTTGGTAATTCTTTTATTGCTTTTAAGGCTTCCTCGTCACAACCCCCTCCAATCCCTTTTAAAATATTATAATTTTTCGCTTTTCCTGTACTATCAACCATAAATGTTAAATAAACTGTGCCATAAATATTTTCATCCATTGCCAATTTAGGGTACCTGATTTTATTAGAAATTAATTCATTCATAATAGTTGTACCTCCAATGAATAAGGGTGGTCGGTTAAGTTTTGTTTTAAAGGTATCCTTTAAATTAATTACATTAAAAAGAATTTCTTTTTGTTCGTCATCAATCCTAAAGAAAGATAACTCCTCTTTGGAAAAATCATATTTTTGTTCAATAACCCCTTTCTTGTCGTAGAACTCCCAAATTCCAATTCTCTTGTCATCCTGATATTCACCATGCGAAATTTTTTTTTTGCCATCGGCCCGATATTCTGTCCAAATGCCGTCTTTAAGTCCATTTTTGGAAAAACTATTTGTAACAATTGTTTTTGACAAAAGTTGTCCCATATCGTATTCCTCGATAACTAATTTCCCAGTTTTATGATTGTATTTCTTGCAAATTCCATGCTTTTTAAATATTATTTTGGGTCTCAAAATTCTTTTTCGAGAAATTATCTTAAATGAGCTTTTGTCGGAACCTAAATAGTAAATAATTAATTGTGAATTCGGCAGGAAATAATAGGTCCTCAATCTTTCTGATTTGAATAAATTGGTATATAACACACTATCTGAAAATATTTTTGGATAAATTTCCATGGATTTTAATCGTCCATCTCCATAATATGAAAACGAAGTATCTTGGTAAACACAATTTTTTATATTTATATTACCCGTTCCTTTGATTTTACCATTTTCATAAAAGGCAGCTCGGGGGCCAACTTCCCAGTTTTTATTTTGATTATCTGAAAAGTATTTAACTAGTAAATGTAAAAATTTGCTATTGCCATTTTTATATTTTTCATGGATTAAGTTAACTTCTTTAAAATTTTCATTTTTTTTCAATTCACACCTAATGCTGTCAAGCTTTTTTAAAAAAATTTCCACTGATGTAGAATCAGAAGACTGTCCAAAAATTTTCATTAAAATCAAAAGAAATATTGAAATAATTATTGTCCTTTTAATTGACATTTTTTTAATATTATAGCCCAAATAGTAAATCCCAAAATTAATGCTGCGGTTGTATTCCTTCGTTTTGAACTACGTGCGTGTTGAAGTTAAGTCCCTCTTTTTGAAACGTAATTAATCCAACCTTACAAGGCAATCCCCCTTCAAAACCGGAATAATTTTAGTTTTATCGAGAGAAAAGCAATATTTTATGTCTTTTTTTAAATTAAGCCTTGCAAGTCTTTTACTATGTGAAGCATTTTTAAAAAACCTGAATCTGTTTTGAATATTTGCTTCATAAAGATAGCGGCAGGCCCAGGCCGAATCGGCCACCTGTTCGCTGAAATCGGGGTGTTTTGCAATTTCAATAGTTACCGCTCCGGCAAATAGAGCATCTTCCAAATTATATTTATCTTTCCATCCGGCACAAAGAAGAAGCACATCCCGTTTTTGCAAAACAAGCCAGTTGCACAAGGCAGTAAAATTGGTAAAGGCCCCTATTACCACTTTATGGGCGTTTCTGGCTGCGTGAATGGCCTGTGTGCCGTTGGTGGTGGTAAGGGCTATTGCCCTTCCTTTAATTTTCTCATCCATATAGCTGAAAGGAGAATTCCCAAAATCAAATCCTTCTATAGTAACAGCATCTCTTTCTGCTCCTGCCAGGTAACCTTTTTGTTTATAAGCCCGGGCCTCTTCTATGGTAGCAACGGGAATAATTTTATCAGCACCAAACTCAAGGGCAGTACAAATGGCACTCGTGGCACGCAAAATATCAATTACCACAACAATACTCTCCGTGTTTTCATAAACAGGGTAGAGGGCAGGGGAGTGGCATACCTCAATTTTAGGCATAATTCAAAGTCAATTTTTTTTGTTCAATCCGGTTAATTATTTTTTTTTAAAAAAGGCAACTTCACAACCTTAGCCTTCAGATTTTTTTCTCTTATTTTAATGAAAATTTCGGTCCCTTCCTTTGAAAATCGGGTTTTAACATAACCCATTCCTATTGGCAATTTGAGCGTAGGGGACATAGTTCCCGAAGTTACTTTTCCTATAATATTATTTTCCCCATCCCAAATTTCGTAATCATGCCTGGGAATTCCTTTGTCAATCATTTCGAAACCAATCAATTTTTTTTCCACTCCCGCATCCTTTTGTTTTAAAAGGAAATCGGATGAAATAAATTTTTTCGAAAATTTAGTAATCCATCCAAGGCCTGCTTCCAGAGGTGATGTATGGTCATCAATATCATTTCCATACAGGCAAAATCCCATTTCGAGGCGAAGTGTATCCCTTGCAGCAAGGCCAATGGGTTTAATGCCAAACTCTTTTCCGGAATTAAAAATTGCTTCCCAGATTTTTTCTGCAAACTGATTTTTAAAATAAATTTCGAATCCTCCCGCACCTGTATATCCGGTGTTTGAAAGAATAATATTTTCGAAACCGCAAAAGCTTCCTTTTTTAAAAGTGTAATAAGGAATTTCATTGAGATTAACCTCTGTTAGTTTTTGTAAAACCTGCAAAGCTTTGGGTCCCTGCACTGCCAGTAGAGAAGTTTGGTCGGAAATGTTTTCCATTTGTACTCCAAAAGAATTATGTTTCGAAATCCAATCCCAGTCCTTTTCAATGTTCGAAGCATTTACCACAAGCATAAATTCATTCCCACTAATCCGATAAACAAGTAAATCGTCCACAATTCCTCCGGCCTCATTGGGAAGACAGGAATACTGAATTTTTCCGTCCTCCAGTTTAGAAACATCATTTGAAGTTACCAGTTGTAACAGCTCAAGAGCCTTTTCGCCCGAAATAATAAACTCTCCCATGTGCGAAACATCAAAAACCCCAACTGAGGTCCTTACTGAAAAGTGCTCTTCATTAACTCCTGCATATTGAACCGGCATCAGATAACCTGCAAAAGGAACCATTTTTGCCCCCAGGGAACCGTGTATTTTTGACAATGCTGTCTCTTTCATAATCTATACTTTAAATTCTTTTTAACTTTGGGTGGTAAAGATTGAAAAATAATTTTAAACTTTAGTGATTTCAATTCAGGTGAAGCATTCTTGCCTGCCTGCCAATTGAAAAATTTTCACTGCATCCACCGCCTCCTTAACATCATGAACGCGGAGTATTTTTGCCCCTTTTACAAGTGCCATGGTATTTAACACTGAAGTGCCGTAAATGGTTTCCTCCGGAGTGTTACCGGTAATTTTACTTATCATTGATTTTCTGGAAAAGCCAACCATAAGAGGTAAATTAAACATATTGAAATGCTCAAGGTTTTTCACTATCTCATAATTTTGACTTAATGTTTTCCCGAACCCAAACCCAGGGTCAATAATTATGTCGGTGACTCCTTTGGCCTTAAGCAGTTTAATTTTTTTTGAAAAATACGTAAAAAGTTCGGTCATTAAATCGGCATACATGGGATTTTTTTGCATATTCCGGGGAGTTCCCTTCATGTGCATAATAATATATGGAACACCCAAATCAGCCGCAACATTCATCATTTCAGCATCAAAGGTACCACCTGAAATATCATTGATGATGGAAGCTCCTTTTTTAATGGCCTCCTTAGCAACTTTACTTCTGAATGTATCGGCAGAAATTATGCAAGCTGGAAATT
>JAHEZO010000247.1 GCA_023250995.1 Flavobacteriales bacterium
GGAATCATTTTTCAAACCGGGTAATTCAATTTTTTTTTCCGGTTCGGAATCAGAACAGGAAACCATAAAAACAGCAAAACCAAATAAAAAAAACCTAAAAAGATTTATTGAAAGATGGAAGTAAGTCAATTAATTATTTTTAAAAACGCATGGATAAAAATTTTTTAATTACCGAATATATTTTTTTTAATTCATTTTCCGAAATGCTAAATGGAGGTAAGATATAAATGATGTTTCCCAGTGGCCGGAGGATTATTTTTTGGGAAATAAAATAGTTATAAATAACATTCCTCATTGGATTAAAATAAGCTGTTTCATTTTCTGTTTTTAACTCGAGGGCAAAAATAGTCCCAAGGGTTCGGGTTTTAGAAACCCCCGGCAGGGATTTTATTTCATCGGCAAAGGCCTTATGCATTTTCTCAATCATCCCTATTTTTTTCCAGGTCTCCTTTTTTTCAAATAAATCCAAACTGGCGCATGCAGCAGCGCAGGCAAGGGGATTGGCAGTGTAGGAATGACCATGAAAAAAAGTTTTTGACTTTTCATTGGAATAAAAGGCCTCGTAAACTTTCCCTGTGCAACTGGTTACCCCAAGCGGAAGAAATCCTCCTGTTATTCCTTTGGACAGACAAATGACATCAGGTTTTTCGGATAGGTAATCAGTGGCAAACATTTTCCCGGTCCTTCCAAAACCTGTCATTACTTCATCCGCAATCGTTAGGATGTTGTTTTTTTTACAGAGGTATATCATTTCGTTTAACACCTCTTTGTCATACATTCTCATTCCTGCGGCACCCTGAACCAGGGGTTCGAAAATAAATGAGGAGATTTGTTCCTTAAATTTATTGATTTGTAATTTAAAAAATCTGATAGCCTCTTTCCCGTTTTTAACAGGAAACGGAACGTGAATAACTTTAAATAAAAAGGGGACAAAGGGCCTGGTAAAGATTCCTCTTTCACTTACCGACATGGCTCCGAAGGTATCCCCATGGTATGCACCTTCCAGGGCAAGGACTTTTACTTTTTTCTTTTTTGCACTCCCTGTAGAATTGGAATGGAGATTTGCCCAATATTGAAACGACATTTTTAAAGCCACCTCAACTGAAGTGGACCCATCATCAGAATAAAAAATTTTTTCATGGTTTGATGGGAGAATTTTTATTAATCGCTCGGCAAGTTCTATTGCTTTGGGGTGAGTAAACCCCGCAAAAATAACCTGCTCAAGTTTTTTTGATTGCTCTGAAATTTTTTTTGAAATGTAGGGGTGTGAGTGCCCGTGAATGTTTACCCACCAGGATGAAATTGCATCCAGATATTTTTCTCCGCTCTCAGAAAAAAGAAATGAACCCTTACCGCTTACAATCGGAATTGGAGCCGGAGCGGTTTTTTCCTGTGTGTAAGGATGCCAGACGTATTTTTTATCTTTTTCAGTTAACACAAATAAAATGTATCATTAAATTCCCCGAAACCTCATGGAATATTGGCTTATCGTTTTCCGGTCTATTGTACTTTCAAAATTCACCCTTCCCAGCATTTTAAGTTTTGAAAAATCCGTTATTGCTGATTCGGAAAAACCGTTTTTCTCTCCGTTAAAAATAATCCCAAGGCATTTTATTTTTCTTGTTTCCAGAGCCTGGGCTGAGAGGAGGGTATGGTTAATGTTACCCAGATAATTTTGCGAAACCAGAATTACTTCGGCATTTAAAAATGTTATTAAATCGATTACAAGTTGACTTTGATTGAGAGGAACCATTAAGCCACCTGCTCCTTCAATAATGATTGTATTTTCTGCCTCCGGAATCTGTATTTTTTTTAAATCTATTTGAACCCTGTCATGTGCAGCTGCTGCATGGGGCGACATGGGCAATGATAATAAAAATGACTCAGGATGGATAACGGATTTTTCATTGCTGATTAAATCTTTTACCCTCATTGAATCTGTGTCGGTAAGGTTCCCGGCCTGAACGGGTTTCCAGTAATCAGCTTTAAGTGCTTCGCAGAGAATTGCCGAAACAATAGTTTTTCCAATGTTGGTTCCAATTCCGGTAACAAATATCTTTCTCAACTTAAAACATTTTTTTTTATTGAAAGCACTAATCCTTCCAGTTCTTCCGGTGAGTTAAAAGAATGCAAACATACCCTTAAACGCTCTCTTCCGCCCGGAACCGTTGGACTTAATACTGCCCTTACATCATACCCTGATTCACGGATTTTATTTGCTGCATTTTTTACCCTTTCGTTTCCGGGGATTATAAGGCATTGAATGGGTGAAAATCCGGGAATTATTTCGATCCCATTAATCATTTTAATTTTATCTTTAAATAAATTTATTAAGTAATTGATTTTATATATTTTATCATTTGATTTTGTTAGCAAATCGTAAGCACAATTTAAAGCCAGAATGTTAATTGGAGGGATGGCTGTGGAATAAATAAAACTATGAGAAAAATTTATTAAAAATTCCCGCAGTAACCGGCTTCCGGCAATGGCCCCTCCATGACATCCTAAAGCTTTGCCAAAAGTATGAATCACTGCAAAGGTTTTTTTTTCCAGTCCAAGTTCAACTATCCTTCCGGCTCCGTTGGGTCCGTACAGTCCGGTGGCATGAGCTTCGTCAACCACCAAATGGGCTTGGTATTTTTCACACAATCCGGAAATAGCTTCTAAGGGAGAAAAATCACCATCCATGGAATATACCGATTCAACCGAAACGAAAATATTTTTCCCTTTGAATTTTTTAAGTTTTTCTTCCAGATGATTTACATCATTATGCCTGAAAGAAAATTTTAGGGCAAAGGACAAGCGCATCCCCTCTCTGGAAGAAACATGGATGAGTTCATCATGCAAAATTATGTCTCCCCTCTGGGGGACACATGAAAAGAAGCCCACATTGGCATCATAACCTGAATTGAAAATTAATGAAGCTTCCGCCTTATGGTGATTTGCAATTTTGTTTTCAAGGTTTTCGGTGTAGAGGTAATTTCCCCTCATTAAGCGCGAACCCGATGATCCGGATAGGTTTCCTGAAAACGAAAAATTATTCTTAATTTCTTCAAGTATTGATTTTTTTAATTCATCCGATTTTGCAAATCCAAGATAATCGGTGGAGCAAAAATCTATCAGTTTGTTTTCAATAACCAGGCTGCGAAAGGAACTATTTTGCTTGCGTTTTTCTAATGCTTTCCGAAGGGACTCAAAAGTTGAAAACATTGATCAATTTATTGAGGCATGGACTTCAACAGGTTTTTGGCCTGTTTAATGTGCCTGAACTCGTGATTTATTAGAAGACAAAAACAATCGGGAACTGAAAATGAAAAAACTTTTAAAGCGGGGGATGAAACTCTGTTTTTAGAAAAGTTGACAGCAGAAATTCTAACAATATATGATTCCATTTTTTTCTGATGTTCAACAAAATCCGAAATAATTTTTTGGTCGAATGGGCTGTTGGAAGGATAAAATACCAAAGGAGTTTTCATTTTCATTTTTATTTCCCGCGACACCGTTTTTAAGAGCCATTTTCCAAAGAGGTGGGTTAAAAAAAAGTTTTGGGAAAAGGAATTTTTCTTTTTTCCTGAAATTATTTGGTCGAATTGAGGGAAATATTTTTCATTCGATACAATAATATGATGGAGTATTTGCGCAATGCTCCATTTGGCGGGATCGGTTTTCCAGTTAAGATTTTGCCCCGATAACCCCGAAAAAGTATTTTTTACCTCCTCAGTTGCCAGATTAAGGTCTTTGATAAATTCAGAATGCATAAATAAATTTTTGGGGGCCTGGAACATTAATTTTCAACACTCACCTCATTTTTTCCTGCCACTTCCCGGCTTTCTTTTTGAAAAGCTTCCATTGGTTTTAGCCCGAGAATTTCAAATAATTCCATATCCTCATTAAATTCAGGGTTGGGAGTGGTGAGTAATTTATCTCCCGCAAAAATTGAATTGGCCCCTGCCAAAAAACATAAGGCCTGCCCTTCTTTCGACATATTAATTCTCCCGGCCGAAAGACGCACTGCCGATTTCGGCATTAAAATACGGGTAGTGGCAATCATTCGTACCATTTCCCAAATAGAAACAAGTTTCATTTTTTCCAAGGGAGTGCCCTTTACAGGTACCAAAGCATTTATGGGCACCGATTCAGGGTGCGGATTCATGGAGGATAATGTTTTTAACATTTTAATCCGGTCGTCAACCGATTCTCCCATTCCAATTATTCCTCCTGAACAGAGAGTGATTCCGGCTTTTCTGGCATTTTTCAGAGTATTCAGCCTGTCTTCATAAGTCCGGGTAGTAATGATATCGGAATAAAATTCCTTTGAAGAATCTAAATTATGATTATAAGCATACAGCCCCGCTTCCGAAAGTTTTTTGGCCTGCTCCTCAGTGAGCATTCCAAGAGTGCAGCAAACTTCCATCCCTTTTTCATTGATGGATTTTACCATGGCCAGAACTTTGTCGAAATCTTTGTTATCCCTTACTTCTCTCCAGGCAGCACCAAGACACATTCTTGAAGCCCCTCCTGATTTTGCACGGTCGGCCATTTCATTTACTTCCTCTAAGGGCAGAATGGAATGAACTTTTACCTCGGTATTGTAATGTACAGATTGTGGGCAATACCCGCAATCTTCGGAACATCCACCGGTTTTAATGGAAACCAGAGAACTTACCTGTACCTTAAGAGGATCGTTAAAATTTCGGTGAACCTGAGCTGCTTTAAATACAAGGTCAAGTAGGGGAGAGTCATGAATTTCTCTTATTTCTTTTAAACTCCAGTCGGTTTTTATTTCCATTGTTTAAATTTTGCCA
>JAHEZO010000102.1:0-1341 GCA_023250995.1 Flavobacteriales bacterium
GCATCAGTTACAGTTACGTTATATGTTGCAGCTGAAAGGCCGGTTGCTGTTTGGCCTGTTTGTGCTCCCGGTGCTGACCATAAATAAGAATAAGGGGAGGTACCACCCGAAGGCGAAACCGTTGCAATGCCCGTGGCGCCCCCATAGCAGCTTACATTAGTTGGAGAAGAAATTGAAGCCGAAAGTGCTGATGGTTCCGAAATAACAATGGTGGCCGTGTCTGAGCTGTTTACTGCATCAACAACAGTAACATAATATGTTCCGGCTGATAGTCCGGTGGCTGTGGCTCCGGTTTGTCCGCCCGGGGCAGACCATGTATAAGCGTAGGGTGAGGTTCCACCGGTAATAGAAACGGTTACATTTCCATTATTGCCCCCATTGCAGGAAACATTTGTTTGGAGTAAAACAGAAATTACAGGGATAGTCAGCGGGTTCCATCTTGCTTCTGCAATTGCATTGCTATCTGAATAATATTCGATAGTTGCAATTAATCCTCCTCCCCAGTTTGAAATAAAAGAGTATGATTGGGTATTTGAAGTATCGTTATAAAGTTCAATCCAATAATGGTATCCTCCGATAAAAACTTTTGCCCAGGTGGTATCAACGGAGTGTTTGAGAATATTTTGCCTCAAGCAGGGAACCGTTGCATTTGGTGTAGTTACGGTTCCCCATCCGTCAATTACCGAGTTAACCGTGGTAGAATTTTTAATGCGGATTGAATCAACAAAATATCCCTCATAAATGGCATTGTATTCAAAATAACGGTCGTAATCAGAGTTATCGGTAAAACTTGAAGAATAAGAAGATGGGAAGGTTAAAATCGTTTCAGGGTTATCATTTACCACCGCACTGTTTGTATTAATCCCAAGAATATTTCCAGCAAAACCCCAATAAGTTAGAGCAGAAGCGGAGGTGTCATAATAATAATAATTGGTATCCTGTTTCATACAAACATCCGAACCTGGGAAGGAACTTCCCAAAAGCCCGGAAGGAGGGGCCATAAAGGAATTCGATTTGGTTAAATGCGAATGAAGGCCGGATAAATTCCAAATAATATTTGCACCGGCTGAACCTGCCGAAATGGCTGGGGCCGTATCGGTAATCTGATTATTTCCTGAATTGAAAAAGGCATTATAGTTGGAGGCCGTTACAACTATTTGTGCGTTTGAATTTAGAACAATTCCGCAGGCAGCAAAAATTGTTATGAGCAAGTTTTTCATATTCCTTATTTTTTAGTTATTGGGTTCATTTATTATTTTCTTGTAATGTTTTTTCTTACTATTTTCTCTCCGCAAAATACCGAATAAACTTACCGTGAAATAATGATTTCGATTAGGGGTT
>JAHEZO010000102.1:1351-12783 GCA_023250995.1 Flavobacteriales bacterium
AAAGGAGACTATCTTTTTTTATTTTTTTGTAAAAAGGAAATGAAAAAATTAGAAAGGGAATCTAGAAAAATCGGAGAAATGTAAATGATTTTTTGTTTAAAAACGAGTAAAAAAATGGCTAAAAAAAATCAATCAGCCTCAGGAATAATTTATGGATTATAAAATCATAAAGTCTGGAAAAAAGGCTTAAGACTTAAAACACTTACGACTTTCAACTTATGACTTACGACCAAAATATAATTTTGTGTGAACAGAATATATACTTCGCCTAACATCAGTCAGTAATATTCATACTCATACCTGAAAGAAGCAGAAATTTTCTTTGTTCCGGAGTAAAGGATTTTTTCAACCAGAAGTTTTTTATTGTTGTATTTATAGGTGTAAATATTCTGAACTGATTCTCCAAAATAATTTATTTGCTCAACCAAAAGTCCGTCAACATTATACCGGTTTGCTATTTTAGAAATGGTTTTCCCCTCCGGTGAAAATTGAACCGATTCGATTAAATGGTTATTTTCGTCATAGGTAAAATTCCATTGGTACCTGAGGTTTCCTTCCGGACCAAATTCTGTATTCCGAACCATATTCCCTTTTTCATAAACATATTTATTTACTGCACTTAATCCGGTGGTCCAATACCATTTCAATTCGACCATATTTCCTTCGGGATCAAAAGTTGCCGAATTCCGGTATTTGTAACTTCCATCCGGCTGGTAAAAATAAAGATCTTGTCTCTGGTGTTTTTCATTATAATTTCTTACTTCTTTAAAAATAAAACCACTGTCGGGACTAAATCCTTCAATTGAAATTAAATCATCCTGGAGATATGAATACATCATTATTCTTTCAGGTTTTCCGTTTTCACCAAAAGCAATTGCTTTTTTTTTGAATCCTTCATTATCGAAGGAATCAATATGATTTATTTTCTCCGGTTCGGGAATTTCCAGGTGATAAAAACTTGCGAATTCAATAATCTTTGAAATGTGAAATTTAATTATGTCAGTGCGGTCAAATTCATTTTTGTTTTTTTTTATTCCAGAGCAGGAATAAAAAAAGGAAAGCACCAAAATCCAGCAGAAAACTTTTTGCATAAAAAAACTTTTGGCAAAGATTTGAAATTTTGTCAATATTAAAATCATTTGAACCCCCGGGAAATAAAAAACACATCCCGGCCTGAAAATTTCAGAACCGGGATGTGAACAATCACAACAATTAACAGCTACATCTCAACATTGTTTGCCCCTTTTAGCTGAACATGGGGTGTAACGTGCATGGTATTTCCCAAACTAGTGGTTTTAACATAATATTGCTGACGGGTAAAAGTAAATTCTCCTTCGAAAATAAAGAACCAGTTAAATGTTGTACCCGCAGCATTCCATACTTTATTTTTTGCCTGAAACTCAAAGTACATGTCAATGGAATTTGTTACCCTTTGATTCCACGGACCTGCATATTGGGGCCCCAGGCCATTCCAGCTTACAGTATCCGGAGGAAGTGGTGTAACCCTTGGAGCCTGAATGTTGCCACCCTGATGTTTGTAAAATGCCTCCAAGGAGCCGTGAGCAAGGTAGCCCTTCCCATATTTTTCAATTGACCCTAATGGTGCGCGATACCAGGCAGTGTCTGTTATTGGATCTAAAAGCTTGGCAACCCCGTTCAGTTTATAAGTATCCTGCTGAAGGGTTTGTGGAACACATCCGGAATCTCTTGCAGGCTCAAATGTATTAATTGAATAAAGGAGAACATAACCCTCAATGGTTGAATTGGCAGGAGAGGCTTCATCGAAAAAGAATTTGGTAACTTTAAAAACATTAAATCCCCCCTGAATGGTAGTACCACCTATTCCACCATCCTTGTTATATTCTGTCCACCATTCACATTTGCTGTGTGCTTCGAAGGGTGCTGTTTTAATGGCCCCCATGCTCCCATTTGTATCACTTGGGGTGATTGAGATTTTTAGTGTTCCGCTTGCAGCAACATTTGAAAGCATAATATCCTGAGTCAAATTAGCCGAGGCCATCGTTACCGGGTACCCGGGGGAAGTTTCAAAGTTAATTCCTTCGATGGGTGCTTTAGGATTATTTTTATTTTTCGTGTTGTAGGTAGCCCAGATAAAATAATTTCCCGGGAGCAGATATGGAAATGAATAACTTCCCATTGAATCGGCAAAGGCGGTGGCCACCGGGCTGCCTGATTTGGAGGAGCCGGAATAAAGTGAAACCACGGCACCCTTAGCCAGCTGGGTTACATTCCCAAAATCCGGATACTGAACCAAACCGGAAATGGTTTTCCCAAACAAGGTATCGTGAATTGGTACCGGCACCACTACAATATCCTTCCGGCATTTTGTAAAAGTGAATATTAATCCTACCGCAAAGGCGGCAGCGACCGTGGTAATTTTTAAAATTTTTAATGTTGTTTTCATAATGTTTTTGTTAATTATTGGTTATTTGTTTTTCATTTACTTTTCAGGGACAAAGATCGCGACAAGTGGAAAATTTACCTATGATGGTTAATAGTCTGAATTTTGCAAGTTTTACAATATAATTATGACGGAAGTGGGAAAGAATTTTGCGGGTTCGCAAAAAAGTGGATGAGAAAAGGAGAAAGAATTTTTACCTGAAGTGATAAACAAATTTTAACGCGGTGGAGTGAATTTAAATAAGGATGTAATTTTTTTGTTCCCAGATTTTTATTTTTTATCCTCTTTTCTTTTGAAATCACCGTTCCTCCAAGCCTGAATAAACTGGGACCAGGCCATTGGATTTAACAAGGTAATTGAGGGATATTGACCGGCATAATAAAGGCGGCTTTGGTATTGCTGCATCTGGAATTTATAATTTCCGCTGCCATCCATTGGAATGGACTCGAATCGTTCTTTCATTTCAGCCCTCTCTAAATTTTTCATTGCCCTTTCATAATCGTCAGATGGAATTTTTAAATTCATAAAAGCCTCTTTAAACTGCTCTTTGGTGGGCCATGGAAAAATTACCGATTCCCTTAATAAAATAGTATCCTGGGTCATTAGCTGAATTAATGAATAACGGTTGGTTGTTAGAGTATCCGGAATAATGTAAATTGATTTTTTAAATCCTACAGAGGAGAACTCAACCGTATCCTGCAATTGGGCCACAAATGAAAAAAAACCATAAAAATCACTCATGGTTCCTCTTTGTGAATTTTTAATTATGATGTTGGTGAATGGAACAGGTGAAAGACTATCTCCACTGATTATTACACCTGAAAACTGAATGAGCTTGCGTGGGCCGTTATCCTGTGCTTTTGAAAAATGGAAAATAAATATCAGCATTGCAATTGAAAGGAAATATTTAATGGCAGAATTCATTGACAAACGGATGTATTTTTAGCTTTGCGAAATTAAGGATAAATTAATTGAAAAAGGATTAAGATTTGAAGTTATGCAAATTATTTTGAATAAGTCCCAAGCCCAAAATTTCAAGCCTCAAAATCAAAGGGGTCTCCCACAAAACCTGATGTTAAAACTAAAATTGGTTTATCACTTACCTAGGACTTTAAATTTGGAATTTGGGGCTTGGGATTTTTTTTTCAAAAAAAGTGCTTGCGTTACATGAGTTAAGATAAAAAAAATATTTATGTAAAACCCGAACAACAATTAATCTGGCATTGTATTTTTCTTATCTTTGCTCAAGCCATAAAAATTTTTTCACTTTTCTAAAAATTCTACTATGAAAAAAATTTTACTTTCTCTTTTGCTGGTTATTCCTTTTCTTGGCAATTCTCAAATCACCATTACCTCATCAGACATGCCTGATGTGAATGATACTTTCAGGTTAAGCGTAATTAACGGCCCGGACACCATTGACATTACTAACACAGGAGCAAACTGGATATGGGATTATTCCTTTTTACAACCGCAGCTTCAAAAAGTAGACACATTTGTAAATACGTTTAATACAGATCCACAGTACTACCTGAATTTTAATTTGCCCTGGGACCAAGCCCATTTTGCCAGTTATGCCCAACCGGTTCTTCCACCACCGGCATTTGACCCCAGTTTTAAAGTTGAAGATGTTTATTATTATTACAAAGAAACTTCTTCCCAATTTACTCTGGTTGGCTTTGGTGCAAAGCTGAATGGAATTTCCATTTCACAACAATATAATCCGGTGGACGTAATTTATGAATTCCCATTGAATTTCGGAAACACCAATACTTCAACTTCCTCCTTCAATTATGATTTTCCGCAAGGGAATGATTATTACGGAAGAACTACCGAGAGAACCAATACGGTAGATGGTTGGGGAACACTTACAACTCCTTTTGGAACTTTTCAAACACTCAGGGTAAGATCTCAGCTTAAAATTACAGACACTCTTTATGTTGATACACTTTCATTTGGTTTTACCCTTCCAAGGCCAACCCAGTTTGAATATAAATGGTTAGCCAAAAATGAAGGAGATCCCATTTTGCAAATTAACACCCAAAAAGCCCTGAATACCGAGGTAATTAATGACATCACTTATCGCGACAGCGTTCGGCTTGATGTTATCGGAATAAGAACGGTGCCTTCTGAAGAAACAGCCTTTAATATTTTCCCTAACCCAAATAATGGAAAATTTATTTTAAAATTCGATAATGAAAATGAAATTAATTCTCAAATAATCTCTATTGTAAATTTACTGGGTGAAGAAATGATGAATTTTAAAAAATCAGGGAGGGACAAAACCGGAAGTTATGAAATTGACCTTTCAAATCTCGGGGGAGGTGTATATTTTTTAATTGCCGGGAACAAATCAGGGAAAATAATTGTAACCAAGGAATAATTTTTTTTGATTTTTTAATATGAAAAATTTTTACCGGAAATTTTTTTGTTCCTTTTCCGTTCCTAAATTATTTTTTTATTTGTTGTTGCTTTTTTTTTCAAAACTTTCAAATGCACAATCTATTCAGATTTTTACCGAGGATTTTCAGTTGGGGGGAAATTCTTTTACGCTTAACTCCAGCGGTCCAGGAACCAATTCGGGTTTAAACCAATGGATAATAAATAATAATTATAACGGAGCCCCAACCTATCCGAATACCATGCCCCAGGACAGCACCTATGGAGGTACCATTGGTTTTGCTCCCAACAGCCAATACCTTCATATTTTTGATTCAAATTCGGGAATTTCCAATTGTAATTACAACTCATCTGCCACCTCCGATCAGTTTGCTTTTATGACAACCGGTCTTTGTACCTACGGCATTGACTCTGTCCATTTTAGTTTTTTTTATTTGTGCGAAGGATCGGCCACCGCATTCGGAAAAGTGTATTACAGTGCCAATAACGGCCCATGGATTCAAATCGGGCAGGCACAATACAATAATAAATATAAGTGGCAATATGAAGATATTACAGATCCGGCCTTCAGCAATGTTGGAAGCCTTCGGTTTGGATTCAGGTTTGAAAACGATAATTCCGGCTCATCAAATACTGAATCTTTTGCTATTGATGATATTGACATTGTGGGCTCGTTTAACACTATCAACAACCCGATTTCAATCACGGTAACCTCAGTTATTCCAAATCCCGTTTGCCAGGGAGCTCTTCTCACCATTTTTTACAATATATCGGATACTTTATGTGATGGTTCTTATATTCTTGAATTATCCAATTCCAATGGAAATTTTCCGGGAAACAATTCTTGGATTTTTAATGTTTATTATCCGCAAATGTCAGGAGCTATTACAGTTCAGCTCAACAGCCCACCGGTTCCCCAACCGGGAACCTGTTACAAAGTTAGAATCAGCAGAAATTCTCCTGCACCGGCAATAACAGGAACCATTAGTGCATGTTTTGAAATTAAAAGCTGCCCCAATGTGATTACTACCAACCAGCCCGTTGTAACATATGATACCAATGCCGTTTGCTCAGGAAGTGTAATTGAAGTTCCTTTCTATTCAACCGGTGTTTATTCCTTTAACACCTATACAGCACAATTATCTGATTCCGATGGTAACTTCCCAACTACCCCCAAGGTGGTTGGTACTTTTGGAAATTCAACTACCTATGACCCCAATCTTCCTCCTTACAAACCCGGGACTGTCTCAGGGCTTGTGCCTGTGGTTCCTCCCGGTTGCAATTATTTTTTGCGGGTGGTAAGTTCAAACCCGGCCGTGGTGGGAGCACCCTGGGGTCCGTTTTGCATTGGCAATTGCGACCTCACCACAAACAATAAGCAGAGTTTGCAATTTTGCGTTACTGATTGTGCCATCTCCCCTGAGGGAGCCGATACAAATATCACCGTTGACATTCATAGCTTCGATAGCGTTGCTGTGTACAATCCGGGCAATGAATTCAAAATTGAGCTGTTGAACAAGAAGTTTTTTACTCCGGTGGGCCCTTTGGGAGCCATCGGAAAAGTAGCTTCAGTAAATGATACTTTAATGCTTATCCATATTCCATGTAAAGACAGCCTAGCTATTATCGGAGTTCCTCCCGGATCTTATTACGGCCGCCTGATTGCAACAAATTCCACCGTTCAGGAAAATTCCCTTGGAACACTGATTAACATCAGCATTGGTGCTCCACATGCAATTCCTCCGGTGATTACAGCATATAATTATAATACTTTTTTACCAGAAGATACTTTTTGTTCAAATGAGCAGGTTGGATATTATTTTTATCCCTATGATTTTAATGATATGTCAACCTATCAATGGCAAAGTCCCCAGTTTTTCGGAGGAAATCCGTTTTCACAGGCTACTGTTGGGAACGACCCGAATTCAAATCAGAATCCCTATGTATTTACTACTGATACGGGTTATGTGATGATGAGGGTGAGGGAAACAAATTTTGGTTGTTCGGCCACCTGGTCGGTTTTTGATACGGTGCAGTTTTTTGGGCCCCCGGCCATAACCATTTCGGGCCCGGCTTTGGTTTGCATTGGTGATACAAATCATTATCAGGTTCAGTTTTTTGATAATACCTATTACAACTGGACCGCAAACAATGCCAACATTATTGATACTTCAAATAATGAAATTGATTTGCAATACAATACCATTGGGAACTATCAGATAAAAATTTCGGCTCTTAATATTTGCGGAGTAACCAACAAAACAAAAGTAGTTCAGGTAAAACCATTCCCCCTCGCCAATGCGGGCAGCGATACTATGATTTGCAGCAGCGACACGGTTTCACTTTCAACAAACACAGGAATTGGATATTTTTATACCTGGTCGGATGGGGTGGATACCATTGGAACCACGGCATCTGTTTACGTGAATCCGGATTCAACCACAAACTTTTTTCTTACCGTTAAAGGGCCCGGTGGGTGCAAAACTTTTGATACCGTAACGGTTTTTGCCATTCCTAAACCGGAGGCAACCGCAGGAGATGATACTACCATTTGTTTATCCGATTCAATTGTAAGAACTTCTCCTTTTTCTTCAGCATATGTTTATCTCTGGACACAAGAAGGCCTTACCATCAGCACAAATAATTCGGCAACTTTATTTCCTCAGAACACCACTACTTATAACCTTTTAGTTACTGATAGCACCGGTTGTATTAACAGGGATTCGGTTATTGTAACTACCCAAATTCATCCTGTTGCAGATGCCGGCCCTGATTATAGTATTTGCGAAAACTCCGACATAACACTTACCACTCAGTTCCAGGTCATTTATAATTACCTCTGGACCGACATCATTTCTAATACCATCAGTACCTCCAATAATGCAAATGTTTCGCCCGACAGCGCAACAATGTACCTCCTAAAAGTTACCGATAATATTGGTTGCGAAAGCAAGGATACCATCACCATTTTTACTTTTTCATATCCTGTAGCAAATGCAGGGCCCGACAAAATGGTTTGTTTGAATGATTCTGTTACACTTGCCGCCACTACAGGAAACAATTATACTTTTCAATGGTCGGATGGTTCCGCAGTATTGGGCAGCAATAGCTCTCTCACAATTAGCCCCCAAACTAATCAGGATTATTTTTTATCTGTTACCGGAACCGGGGATTGCAAAACTTTTGATACCGTTTCTGTTCAGGTTCAGTTTCCGGTTTCTTATTTATTTTCCGACAGCATTTGTCCGGATGGGGATTCCACACTTTCTCTTGTGGCCACAAGTGGTTCCGCATTTTTATGGACCACCGGAGAAACCTCAAAACAAATTTCGGTTAATTCCTTAGGAATTTTTTCTGTTACCATAAGCCATCCGGATTCCGTTTGTAAAATGACCGAAACTTTTGAAATTCTGCCAGCCAAATGCCCCGAATTTATTATTGTTCTTCCGAACGTTTTTACACCTAACGGGGATGGGTTTAACAATAATTTCACGCCAATTATTTCTGCCGGTTTCGATCCGTTCAACATTAAAATTTATAACCGGTGGGGAACACTTATTTATGACTCAAACGATCCGTTTTTTAAATGGAACGGAAATAATAAAAAGGGGGAACCCCTTTCGGATGGAACATATTTTTACATTGTGGAGGCAGCCCATAAAACAGAATTGAAAAAATTAACCGGATATGTGAATTTGATCAGGTGATAAGTAATTTTTGAATTGAATAAAATACCTTTAAAATAACTTTGATTTTTTCGTTACCTAATGTACTTTTTCGAAACAAAAAATTTATTAACGCAGATTCACTTTATTTTTATCAAAGGGTTTCTGATAACCTCAATTTTTCTATCTTGTTTTATTTATTTTTCATTCGGTCAATCCACTACCAGTGCCCCAATAAATCCAATCCTCAGCGGTTTGTTTTCCTCAAAAAATCCAATTGAAAATCATTCTTCCACACCCTTAAAAAAACATTTACTTCCATCTTTTATTTTAGAAAGAAATATAAATTACGAGGATAATGAAATGGTTGAAAAAAGAACTTTGACCTCCCGGACCTTTAAAGGAGATAAAGGACAAATTCTTATTCAGCAAAGCAGTAAAAACATTAATTATTTTGATGGGGAGAAAAAATTACAACCCATTAATCACCGGCTCCAAACTTTTGAAAACGGCTGGTGGGCCCCACATCAGCAGTTTCCTGTCTATCTTTTTAAAGACGGAAGCACCGCAGTTTCTTCTGAGGAAGGGGATAAGATAATTTTTAATAGAAATTGTAAAATCAACGGAAATGACATAACTATTTCAGATTTTACAGTTGGTGAAGATGGGATGTATATTGAAAATTTTTCTGCCGGAATTGACAAAAGGATTTGGGTAAGGGAAAATGAAATTGAAACTGATTATATCATTGAAAAACCATTAAATCAAAGCTTGGATTTGATTTTTTCAGAGGAGATTGGATTGCCCGAAGGATATTTAATTGAAAAGCGAATATCCAATGAATTATCAAATGCAAAACCTGAAATTGTAATTTTCTCCCCCGATGGAAAAGAAAAGGCAAGGTTCCATGCTCCGGTATTTTTCGACCATGAGCACAAATTCCTTACTGCCGAAATGGAGCTGATTCAAAAAAATGGAATTATTATTTTGAAGTTTACTTTACCCTCCAACTGGTTAAATGATCCTTCAAGAGTTTTTCCCGTAACTATTGATCCCCTGGTAACCGGGCCGGTATCCAATTATCAATTTATGTATTTACCTTCATGCGAATTCCCCAATTTTTCAATAGACAGTATGCTCGTTACAATTCCCGGAGGAATCACCATCACCTTTTTTAATGTGGAGGATAATTACTACGCGGATTTTCTTGTGAGTGCTTTAATGACTAAGGGATACATGAGGAATTCGACTATTTGCGGGACCGTTCAGGGCACTTGCATTGATTCAGCAAAATCAGGAACTTGCTATTGGACTCCGGGGCAGGATTTCAAAAACCAGCTCACCTGTTGTTTTACTCCCTCCTGCAACCCCCAATCCTTTTACCTCACCCATGGTTTTGCAAGAACTCCTGCAATTTATGGATTCGGATGTGCTCAGGATGCAATCTATTACAACCCAAATAATCAATGGGGTTTCAGCACCACTTTTAGTGCTTATATTGAAGGAAGAACGGTGGAAATATCTTCCCCCGCTTCAGTGGCCGTTTTCCCAACAACAGTATGCTCCGACAGCTGCACTATTTATTTAAAAGCAGGGGTAAAATACGGGGTTCCTCCCTACACCATGACTCATCCCTGGTCGGTGGATACTATTCAGTTTGGGAATTCAATTACCGGTTGCAACAGTACCGGAACCGATACCATAGCATTGGTTATTCCCGGATGCCCATACAATTGTAATTCATCAAAAGTTTTAGCTGTTCCCCCACCATTAATTGTGGATGTTTGCGGTGATACTGTTTCCGGCCTTGTCCCCGATACCATTACCATTAATCCTGTTCCTGTGGCAACAGCCGTTCCCGTGAATAACTTTTGTTCCGGAAACCCTGTTTCAATAAATGTATCTTCCTGTGTTGCGGGAAGCAATATAACCTGGACAGGGAGTAACGGAAGCTCCGGAACAGGAAATATTTCTGACATTCCCGGAGGCACTGCACCCACCACTATCAACTACACCATAAACCTTTCGGCCTCGGGCTGTGCGGGTCCGGCAGCCAATGTATCTGCTTTGATTTATCCGGTTTTTTCAACTCCGGTGTCAGCACAAATCTGTTCAGGAACAAGCATTTTTTTGCAGGGAGGAAATCAGACTGTTTCCGGTACCTATTATGATACTCTGACCACAACCGATGGTTGCGACAGTGCAATTATTACAACACTTAGTGTAAGTACTATTACTTCTTTGACTACGGCAGAAATATGTGAGGGTGAAAATATTTTATTGCAGGGAAATTTACAATCTACCCCTGGATTGTATTATGATACAGTTAAAACAGCCCTTGGATGCGACAGCATTGTTAAAACAGATTTGGCGGTTTTTCCTAAACCAGTCCTTATTGCTTCACCGGATTTTACAATTAATTCAGGAACAAGTGCTACCCTTTCAGTAACCGGAGGAAATAATTATTTATGGAGCACGGGAGATACCTTGCCCTCAATTAATATTACTCCCGCCTCAACTACCATTTACACTGTAACAGGAACGAACAGCGATGATTGTTCATCAACCGAAGTGGTTGTGGTTACGGTGAAGGAGTTGTTTTTGCCCAATGAAATTTCGGTTTCAAATGTTTTTACTCCCAATGGCGATAATCAAAACGATTTTGTTTTTGTACACGGAAATAACATTGCAGAACTGGAGTTTACTGTTTTCGACCGGCTTGGTGAAAAAGTATTTGAGACAAATGATAAATCAATTGGTTGGGATGGAAAGCACAAAGGGAAACCATTGAATTCGGCTGTTTTTGCCTACTCGCTTTATGCAAAATTTACCGATGGGTCAGACCATAAAGAAAAGGGAAATATATCACTGGTAAAATAAATTAATTGGGTTTTGTTTTTTGGTTGCCTTTCCTGTTGGCTATTTAAACTCGAAATCTCCGGGAG
>JAHEZO010000248.1 GCA_023250995.1 Flavobacteriales bacterium
TGCTTTTTTATATGAAATTAACGGAATAAGCGATGATGCGGCTGAAGTAAAAGTGGTAGGTGATACAGCTTATATTGCAGTAAACGGATTTGGTGCCGTTGGAAAATTAGCAGTGGTTGATTTGCAAAACCAATCTCTTAACCGTGAAATTGATTTGGGTCCCGATGGACTAAATCCCGAAAATGTTGAGCTTGGAAAAAACGGAAAAATATTTACCGTAAACTCACTCGACTGGAGTAATATTTCAGTTACTAAATATGATGCAAACAATGCCACTTTCACTTCTAAAAAACTGGGGGTTAGCGGAGGCTGCGGGGCATCGGCTCTCTCACACCTTGGAAATATTTATTTTCAACAGGGAGATAATTTTAACGGAAACCCTGAGCCGCTTGAAAAAAATCTCGGTGTATATGACGCTCAGGCCTCCCTTGGTTTTTGGGATACCCTTATGATTGACAAACAAATTTACGGGATGGGTTTGGATTCGGTGAATGGAAATATTTATGTTTCGGGAACAGATTTTTCCACTTACGGAAAAATTTATGTTTATAATTTTTACGGGATGCTTTCTGATTCTTTTAACGTGGGAATTTCGCCAGGAACCATTGCCTTTGATGTTAGAACTACCACGGGGTTTAATGAATTGCCTAATTCTGTTTTTGGAATGGAAATATCCCCGAATCCAACCGGAGGAATTTTCGCAATAAAATTTCTAAATTCTGAAAGCGGTGAGATTTCAATAAAAAATATTCTTGGTGAAACTGTTTTTCAATCGATGGTTAAACCGGATATTTCCTCCTATCGCATTGATCTCTCTTTTCTTCCGGCAGGAATTTATTTCATTTTGCTTAAATCAGAAAAAGGATTGGCCACCGAAAAAGTGGTGAAATCCGGTTTCAATCGTTAATTTTTTTTATGTAGGGTTCTCACGAAAACTTTTTTTGGGAGAGATGAAAATTGGACTGGTAAAATTTATTTCCATTATTAGTTTCAGGAACCGAAAGGTTCCTTTTTTTTAACTCTTTACTTGAATTACACATCACAAAGCAATAGACAATAATTTATGAGTAACAGAAAAGTAATTCTTTACATCGCAGCATCTTTAGACGGCTACATTGCTGCTGAAAATGATGACTTGAGTTTTCTTTCGACAGTTGAAAGTCCGGGAGAAGATTATGGTTACCAAAACTTTGTAAAAACGGTAGACACCGTGATTATAGGCCGGAAAACCCATGATAAGGTTTTAACTATGGGTATTCCCTTTCCACATAAGGACAAAAAGTGTTATGTTTTTTCGCGAACAAAAAAGGGAAAGGACAATCTGGTGGAGTTTTATAACGGTGAAATTTCGGAATTAATCACCCAGCTTCAGCAGACAGAGGGCAAAGATATTTTCATTGACGGTGGGGCTGAGTTGGTTTTTGAGTTAATGAAACAAAACCTAATCGACAGGTTTGTAGTTTCCATAATTCCGATTTTGCTGGGTGGTGGTGTTTCCCTCTTCAGGCAAGGCAGGCAAAAACAAAACCTGAAATTAATAAACAGTAAAACTTTCCCTTCAGGACTTGTTCAACTTTGGTATGATATGGCCAAATAAAGGCTGACATTTTTTTAAAACTTCATAATTCCCCTCTGCATTTCGGGTAAGGGAATTATAAGAAAAGTTTGAAACCAAAAAGTTTTACATTTGATTTGAAATGAAAAATTTTTCAGTTTACAAATCTTCAGCCGGCTCAGGGAAAACCTACACTCTGGTAAAAGAGTATTTGAAAATTGCCCTCCAAAACAACCGGCCCGATAATTACCGGGGTATCCTCGCCATTACATTTACAAACAAGGCTACCGGTGAAATGAAAGAACGGATAATTTCGGCCCTAAAATCACTCTCAAACCAAAATAATGATTTTCCGGAAATAAAATCAACCGCAAATTTCACCTTGCAAAACGAACTTGTTTCATCTCTTTCAATCAGGGGGAAAATTTTATCTGAACGGGCACAACAAACCCTCACTCATATCCTTCATCATTATTCCGATTTTTCCATCAACACCATTGATAAATTTGTTTATAAAATTGTTCGGACTTTTGCCCGCGACCTACATCTTCCCATAAATTTTGAAGTTTCACTCGATGCCGAAACCCTTTTGCACGAAGCCATCGACCAACTCATTTCCCGGGTAGGCAGCAATCCGTTGCTTACAAAGCTTCTGGTGGAATTTACAGAAAAAAAAACCGATGATGAAAAATCGTGGAAAATTGAGACCGACCTTTTTAAATTTTCCAAAGAATTGCTTAAGGAAGAATCCCTTGAATTTAAAAGTGCCATGTCAAATGCCGGCCTTTTCCTGTTTTCAGATGCGAAAGAAGAGTTGTTGAGAAGAATGAAAATTTTTGAAACCGAAATTAAAAAAACAGGAAACCAGGCCCTTGATCTAATAGAAAATTCAGGCATACCAATGGATGCCTTTGCCGGAGGATCGAAGGGAATAGGAAAATATTTTGAGTATCTTGCTACCTTTAAGGATGAAAAACTGTTCCCTTCTTCCACGGTTAAAGGTTATGTTGAAAATGGAAAATGGAATTCCTTAAAGGCCCATCCTGACGACATAAAAAAAATATCCGGCATTAAATTTACACTCGAGGGGCTTTTCAATGATGTTTCTGATTACCTTGAAAAAAATTCTCAAAATTATTTTCTGAATAAACTGGTTCTTGAAAGTTTACATTCTCTGGCAGTTTTTCATGAAATCGGATTAATTATTGAGGGTATTAACAGGGAAAAAAACATGGTTCATATTTCTGAATTCAATAAAATTATTTCTGAAATAGTTTCCGCTGAACCAGCCCCTTTCATTTATGAAAGAATAGGTGAACGGTTCAGGAATTTCCTGGTGGATGAATTTCAGGATACCTCCTCCCTCCAGTGGAAAAACCTCCTGCCCCTCATTCACAATTCATTATCCGAGGGGCAATTTAACATGCTGGCTGGGGACGGGAAACAGGCCATTTACCGCTGGAGGAGCGGTGATGTTGAACAATTTTCAAAGTTGCCGGAGGTTGAAGGATCGGATAAAAATGACCTGCTTGCCGAAAGAGAAAAATCCTTTGCAGCAAATTATGAAGCAGTCTTTTTGAAAAAAAATTTTCGCTCCAAAAGAGAAATTATTGAATTCAATAATTATTTTTTCGGAGAACTTTCTCTAAAATTAAATGAGAAATTCAAAACTATTTATGAATCACAGGAACAGGAGTTCAAACCCGAAAATTCAGGAGGATTCGTAAGTATCAGCGTGCTGAGGGATGATGAATCAGCAGATATCAGGTCAAAGAATTTTTCAGGCACCCTTGAAATAATCCTCGAATCGGTAAAGGATAACTTTAAGCTGAGTGATATTTGCATATTATGCCGCAAAAATGCCGATGCCAGTGATATTGCCGCATTCCTTCTTCAAAATAACATTGACGTTATTTCTTCTGAAAGCCTGCTCATTTCAAAATCTCCGGAAGTAAACTTTATTATTGCCGTTTTTGGCTTTTTAAATGGCAGAGAGGATAAAAAGCACCAGGTGGCCATTGCTGTTTTTTTGAGGGAATTATTTCGTGTTCAGGTAGATTTGCACTCTGTATTACTCTCCATAGGTAAACCCAAAAGTGAAAATCATTTTGAGAGATTTCTTAAAGATAACGGTTTTGAGTTTGATGCTGATCATCTTCAAAAACTTCCTTTGTACGAGATGGCCGAGGAAATTATCAGGATTTTTTCATTGCAAAAAACCGCTGTTCAATACATTTCTTTTTTTCTTGAACTGGTTCATTCCTTCACGCAAAGCGAACCAAACAATATTGCCGGCTTTCTCGAATACTGGAACATAAAAAAACAAACCGCCTCTGTAATTATCCCCGATGGAACAAATGCAGTAAAAATAATGACCATCCACAAGTCGAAAGGATTGGAATTTCCGGTGGTGATTTTTCCTTTTGCCAACTGGGCCGAAAAATTAACCAAAGATTATTTCTGGATTGATTTACCCGAACCGGCTAAGGGATTAAAAGCCGCTATAGTAGCAGTAAAAAAAGAACTCACACAAACAATACTCGCTCCAGAATATGAGGAAGAAAAAAATAAATCACTCCTCGACAATTTTAATCTTTTATATGTTGCATTTACAAGAGCCATTGAACGATTATATGTTTTTTCATCCGTTGAAAAACAAAAAACATTCTCCAAACATTTTATTGAGATATTGCAGAAGCACCCCGCCTGGGACGAGCCCGCCTTTACACTAAAATCGGGATCCAAACAACCCCGGAAAATAACCGAAGCAAAAGAAATTCCTCCACCAATTTCAAGGCCGGTTTTAATTTCAAACCGGTGGCAGGAAAAAATTCACATCCTGAGCAACCCGGGAAAATATTCTGAATTGGGAAAACAAAAACGGTACGGCCTCCTGGTTCATTACGCCCTTTCATTTATCAATTCTGAACTCGACATTGAATTTGCTTCAAATAAATTACTCGCGGCCGGAATGTGCACTGAATCGGAAAAAAATCAGATTTCAGAAAAAATAAAAAATCTTATTGGGAACCCTTCCATTAAAGAATTTTTCAGGCAGGGATTGGAAATAAGAACAGAATCAGACATATTGCTTCCAAATGGTGAAACTTTCCGACCCGACAGAGTTATTATTGAAGGCGAATCGGCCGTAATCATTGATTACAAAACGGGAATTCCCCTTGAAAAACATAGCGGCCAG
>JAHEZO010000249.1 GCA_023250995.1 Flavobacteriales bacterium
AAGGGAACTTCCACATGTACAGTAACCGATTTATCCGGAAAATTTGAGCTTAAGGTTGACAATCCCCCCCCCTTTTCTCTTGTTATTTCATTTATGGGTTATTCCCCTCAGGAAGTAGAGGTAAAATCTCTTTCGGATAAAATTAAAGTTCAGCTTACAACCAATGAGGTTTTGCTCCAGGCTGTGGAGGTTACCGGACAACGGATTTCGGATAAACAAAAGGAGTCCCCGCTCACAATTGAAGCCATGGATATTATTGCGATAAAGGAAACCCCTTCGTCAAATTTTTACGAGGGGTTAGGTCAATTGAAAGGTGTCGACCTTGTTTCGGCAAGCTTAGGCTTTAAAATAATTAACACCAGGGGATTTAACAGCACTTCCCCGGTGAGGTCTTTGCAAATTATTGATGGTGTAGATAACCAATCACCCGGATTGAATTTTTCTCTTGGTAATTTTTTAGGTGCTTCTGACCTTGATGTGATGAAGGTGGATATAGTAGTTGGAGCAAGCTCTGCCTTTTATGGCCCAAATGCCTTTAATGGCGTAATAAGTATGACGACAAAAAACCCATTTACTTTTCCGGGTTTAACCGTATCTTATAAAATGGGGGAACGAAATCTTTATGAAACCGCCATAAGGTATGCCCAGGTTTTTAAAAACAAAAAGGGTGAAGATAAGTTTGCATATAAGTTAAACCTTTTTTACATGAGAGCCGATGACTGGGAAGCGAATAATTCCGAACCAACCTCGGGTACTGAGGAGGGAAAAAATAACCCGGGGGGGTATGATGCCGTGAACCGGTACGGAGATGAAAATCTTACCACTGGACAAAATAATGCCTTCACATTAAGCGGAAGGGTAAACTATCCGGGCCTGGGCCGCTGGCATCGCACAGGATATTGGGAAAAAGATTTGGTAGACTACAACAGTAGAAACATGAAAGGGGGGATTGCCTTTCATTATAAAATAAAAAATGATGTTGAGTTAATCAGTTCTTTTCACTTCGGAACTGGAACCACCGTTTATCAGGGGGATAACAGGTATTGTTTAAAAAATATTTGGTTTGCTCAAAACAAAGTGGAATTGAAAAAGGAAGATAAATTTTTTATTCGTTTTTATGCCACTCAGGAAGATGCAGGAAATTCTTACGATGCAGTCTTCACCTCATTCATCCTCCAGAATGCCGCAAAAGATGACAAATATGGATATTGGAGCACTGATTACCGGAATTATTGGAATTCTAATATTAAAAAGAAAGTTCAGGCTCTACCTGGTTTCGAGAAATATAAATTTGGACTTCCTTATGCTTATGACCATAACGATTCGGTAATGAATGTTTACAGCGACTCGCTGGAAATATGGCATGAAATGGCCCGCACCTTTGCCGATTCCGCATCCAAATATTTTCCAAATACCAAAGCCTATTTCGAACCGGGAACAGAAAGGTTCGATTCATTGAAAGCTCTCATTACATCGCGAAAATCTTACGGTGAAGGCGGAACAAAATTTTTCGACAAATCCGCCCTCTATCATTTACATGGTGAATATAAGTTTCAGCCAAAATTTATGGATATTACCCTGGGCGGAAACTTCCGATTGTACCGGCCAAACTCCGAAGGGACCATTTTTTCTGATACTTCTTTTGTTAGTTACAGTATAGATTCCAAAAATGGAGATACCCTTTCAAAGGACACCCTGTATAAAAGAATTACGAATCACGAATTTGGTGGTTATACAGGATTTGAAAAAAAGATATGGGATGAAAAAATGAAATTGAATTTCACTGTACGGGGAGATAAAAATCAGAATTTTAATTTTGTCTTTTCCCCATCAGTTTCGATGGTATATACTGCAAAACAAAATCACGTAATCAGGTTAACTTTATCGTCTGCACTTCGAAATCCTACCCTTGCCGACCAATATTTATTTTATAATGTAGGGAGGGCTATTTTACTCGGCAACATTACCGGGTACGATTCCCTGGTTACCCTTCCTTCGCTAAACAGTTTTATCAACACCCAAAAACGCGATTCACTCGTTTATGTAAATCTTGACCCCATTAAGCCCGAAAGAGTAAAAACCCTCGAATGCGGTTATCGTGCCACTCTTTTAAAAAACATTTTTTTTGATGCAGGGTATTATTACAGCTTTTATTATGATTTTATCGGATACCGGTTGCTGGCAAATGTAAAAGTGGATACGGTTTTAAACCGCCCTACTTCGGTGCAGGTTTTCCGAATAGCCTCCAATGCACGTGATGTAGTTACAACTCAAGGCTTATCGGTGAGCATTAATTATTTTTTCAAAAAATATTTTATGATTTCGGGAAATTATTGCTGGAATGTGTTAGATATGCATGGCTCGGATGACCCGTTGATACCTGCATTTAACACGCCAAGACAAAAATATAATATTGGAATCAGCGGCAGGGATGTTCTGATGAATTTTAAATTTTTTAAAATCAGAAATTTCGGTTTTAATTTTAATTATAAATGGATGGAAGGCTTTACCTATGAAGGGAGCCCGCAGTTTACCGGTTTGGTTCCCACTTATGATATGTTTGATGGCCAGATTAATTATCGCATCCCCACAATCCATGCTACTTTCAAGTTAGGCGCTTCAAACCTTTTCGGGATAAGGAAATTTGAGAAAAAGAATGATGAAAATGGAAATAAAATTGAATTCAGAGATAGAATAAAAAATGCTTTCGACAACCAGAATTTACAGGTTTACGGAGGGCCCTATGTGGGTAGGATGATTTATTTGTCGGTACTTTTTGAACCGGGCTTTTGAAAATTTTTTTGCGGATTTTCAATTATTTATTTTGCAAATTTTTATTGTATTGGCCAATAACCTGGTTTGCCGTTAAGTCTCAGGAACCAAGCCCCAGTAACCAGTAACCAGTAACCAGTAACCAGTAACCAGTAACCAGTAACCAGAAACCAGAAACCAGAAGCCAGAAACCAGTAACCAGTAACCAGTAACCAGAAACCAGAAACCAGAAACCAGAAACCAGTAACCAGTAACCAGTAACCAGTAGCCAGTAACCAGTAAGCAGTAACCAGTGACCAGTAACCAGTAACCAGTAACCAGTAACCAGTAACCAAGGGCCAAAAAAAATTAAAATGCCATAGGTATCCTTTTTGTTGACTTTTATGTAGCTTCGCTGAAATTTTTAAAAAGAATATTAACCCCATTAAATTATCACTATGAAAAAAAATCTACTTTTTGCTTTTACCATTTGCTTTTTAACAGGAAACTTTCTGGTTGCCCAGCAAAGGTACCTTGACGAAGTGTTTTCGTCAGCAAATGTAACTTATAGCGTTGTTTACGGAAACAATAAAACAGTTCTCACCGGAACCCCTGCATCTTCAAATTTATTAATGGATGTGTATGAGCCGGCAGGTGATTCTTTAACAGAAAGGCCTTTAATACTTTTGTTTCATACCGGAAGTTTTTTACCCGCTATTATTAATGGGCAGCCAACCGGTGGAAAGTCGGATAGTGCAATAGTTGAAATGTGTACAAAGTTTGCCAAAAGAGGCTATGTTGCTGCCGCAGTAACCTACCGTTTGGGCTGGAATCCTATTTCCAATGTTCAGGAAGTTCGGACAGGAACCCTGATTAATGCTGCCTACAGGGGTGTACAGGATGCTCATACCTGCGTTAGATTTTTCAGAAAAGATGCAACAACCACAAATACTTATAAGGTGGATGTAAATAAAATTGCACTTGGTGGAATTGGAACCGGTGGATATATTTCTCTTGGTTTTGCATATTTCAATAAATACCCCGAACTTGAAATTGATAAGTTTATTGATTTCACTCAAAATCCCCCCAAGCCATATATTGATACCGCTTTATCCGGTGATTTTTTGGCTACCCTTACACGGCCTTTAAACACACCCAGCAATGTTGGGTATTCTTCGGCTGTTAATATGATATTTAATTGCGGTGGCGCCCTCGGAGATTCTACCTGGCTTGAGTCAGGAGATGTACCTGTGGTTGCGTTTCATTGCACCAAAGACCCGAATGCTCCCTATACTACCGGTGCGGTAATAGTTCCCACTACAGGTGATTTTGTGGTGGAAGCAAGCGGAAGTTATGATGTTTTGAGAAGAGCAAATAATTCTACATTTGGAAACATCAACGATATTTTAAGTCAGGGAACTTATACCGATGTTTACAGTGCCAGGGCAAGCACTCTTAACGATGGGTACGAAGGCCTTTATCCTTTTGTAACTCCCACTCCGCAACCGGGAATCAACTGCAATGGAATTATGCTTCCGGGCCAGGAACAGGGTGCTCCATGGGATTGGTGGGATGAAGCTACCTACAAAGCAACTATTACTTACTACAACGGGCTTGGCCTCACTGCTCAGAACCCCGATACAATGGCATGTAATGCCAAAAGAGGGAATCCCGACATGTCGGCAGCCAAAGGAAAAGCATATATTGATACTATTCAGGGATATTTAGCACCTCGGTTGGTTAATGCACTTCAACTTCCGGGAGCAACTGTAATTGGATTAAATGAAAAATTCACGGATAAAAATATTTTTATTTATCCAAATCCATCCAACAATCTGGTGAATGTTTTTTCCAATGGGAAAATGTTAAAATCAGTAGAGGTGTATAACCTTACCGGACAACTGGTTGAAGGTGAAAACGGATTGAATTCATCCAATTACATCATCTTTAAAAAACAATTAAGTGAGGGAATTTACATTGTAAAGGTTCAAACC
>JAHEZO010000250.1 GCA_023250995.1 Flavobacteriales bacterium
TTTGCTGACATTTCCATTTTGCTCAAAACTAAATTAACAACAATAGAAACATTTTATTTTGCTTCCTACATTCATTTGGTTTTCGTAAACATTCATCCTTTTATTGACGGTAATGGAAGAGCAACGCGACTAATTGAGAAATGGTTTTTGGCAAAGATGTTAGGCGACTATGCCTGGTGTATCACTTCGGAAAAAAACTATTGGGACAATAGACCGACCTACTACAAGAACTTGCAAATTGGTGTAAACTACTATGAAGTAAAATACGAAAAGAGTATTCCTTTTTTGTTGATGCTTCCTAATTCTTTGATAAACGCAGAATGATGCAACCAGCAGAAATATCTTTTGAAAAAAAAAATATTCAATAAATTTTTACTCATCCAAACTCATCAATATTTTTTCGCATGAGATTCTAATTTCGTCCTCTGTAATATTAAGCGGTGGTGCAATCCGCATCGAATCTCCGCAAAATAAAAACCAATCAGTCACCAATCCATTTTCAAGGCAATTATTAATTATTTTTTGATTTTCCACGGCTGATTCAAATTGCAAAGCCATCATTAATCCAATGCTGCGGATTTCCAAAATTCTTTTATGACGCAAATATATTTTAAAAAGTTTTTCCTTCTTTTTAACTCCTGAAATCAATTTTTCATTTTCAAGAACCTCAATGGCGGCTAGAGCGGCTGCACAGCAAACGGGATGACCACCAAATGTGGTAAGATGTCCCAATGCCGGATTGCTTTTTAACGAATCCATAATTTTTTTTGAGGAAACAAATGCACCCAAAGGCATTCCTCCACCAAATGCTTTGGCGAGTAAAAGTATGTCGGGAGTGACTCCAAATTGTTCAAAAGCAAACATGGTTCCAGTTCTTCCGAAAGCAGTTTGAGCTTCGTCAAAAATTAATAAAGCTCCGGTTTCATTGCAACGCTTTCTTAAATTACTTAGAAAATTTTTTTCAGGTATTTTAACTCCTGCTTCACCTTGAACAGGTTCAATTATTACGCAAGCTGTTTTTTCTGAAATCTGAACAAATTGTTTTTCGTTATTGAACTCAATAAAACGGATATCAGGCAACAAGGGCCGGTATTTAATTTTTAAAACTTCATTTCCCATCACGCTCAAAGCCCCATGGGTGCTGCCATGGTATGCATTTTTAAACGCGATTATTTCTGTTCTACCCTTGTATCTTTTTGCAAGCTTCAATGCTCCTTCAGTGGCTTCGGCTCCTGAGTTTACAAAGAAAACAGATGAAAGATTTTTAGGAAGAAGGGAAGTAAGTTTTTTGGCAAGCATCACCTGCGGACTCTGAACATATTCCCCATAAACCATCAGGTGAGAATATTTTTTTAGCTGGTTGTTAATGGCGGAAATTACAAAGGGATTACAATGGCCAAGGTTGCTTACCGAAATCCCGGAAATCAAATCAATATATTTTTTACCCGACTTATCAAAAAGATAAATCCCCTTTGCTTTTTCAATTTCCAGACAAAGAGGAAAATCACTTGTTTGAGCTAGGTGCTGTAAAAAAAGCTGGCGCTGTGAAGTCATAAAGATAATTTGGCTGAGGCCAAAAATAATTTTAATATTTTAATACGAACATCTACCTAGAAAATCAAGTAATAACACCAATTAATAATTTCCTTTTTTTTATTATCATTGCAAACAAAACTTCTAATATAGATTTTTCATTTTAAAAATTTAACAAATACAGTATGAATTTCTCCAAAAGTATTTTTTCGATAAGCACTGTTGTTGGTTCCATGATGTTTTTTTTGGGGAATGCCCAAATTCAGGGAACTATGCAATGGCCACTGAAATCAGCGGTTGGTTTTACTGATTTTGATTTTAATTCAGTGGGCAATCAGGTTGATCTTGATCCGGCCCCCATTATGGTTAAAGATTATTTTTGTAATAACCATACTTATGACGGTCATCGTGGGACTGATCTGGTGGGTTGGCCCTTTTACTGGTATAAAATGGAAAAAAATTTTATTGAAGTTATTGCTGCAGCTCCCGGGCTCATAGTTTACAAACAGGATGGAAATTATGATAAAATTTGTCAAACAAACAACCCAGATGTTCCCCCCGGAAATTTAATTAAGATACAACATTCTGATTTAACGGTGGCTACTTACCAACATTTGAAAAAAGGTTCCTTAACTTCAAAAAAAGTTGGGGAAACCGTTGCTGCAGGAGAGTTTTTAGGAATCATGGGAAGTTCGGGAAATTCATCTAACCCCCATCTCCATTTCGAGCTGGAGGACAAAAACCAAAATATCATTGATCCTTTTTTCTTTTCCTCACCTGCCAATTGCAATACCACCACAAGTTCCACATGGTGGGCAACAGGAGTGCAAAAATCCTATTATGAATCTAACATTAATGCTTTGATGACGCATTATTCACCTCCTTCAATTGGAGGTTTCTGCCCGGACTTGGAAAAAATTAACATTAGGGAGGAATTCAATCCCCTGGATCCGATTTATTTTGGTGTATATTATAAATATATTAATTCAAATGATGTAACCTCAATTAATGTTCTCAAACCTGATAATACTATTTGGCTTGCCATGTCGGTTGTACAACCAAGTACAAATTGGAATTATTCCTATCTTTCCCAACAGAAAACATTACCGGATGTTCCGGGAACATGGAGTTTTAAAGCAACATTTGGGGGGAAAACTTATTCCAAAACTTTCACTGTGGTTCGCCCGGGAATAAAAAGTATCTTTTCTCTTACCAATTTATGTCCCGGGAATATTATTAGTGTTCAATTTACCTTAACTAACCTGCATCCTGCTTATTTAAAAACCTTTAAGCTCCAGCTTTCGGATAAATTCGGGAGTTTTTCCAATCCTGTAACCCTTGCTACAAAATCTTTTGCCAACTTAAATTTTACTACCCCCATCAGTGGTACCATTCCAACCAATACACCCCCTGGAACTGCCTATAGGGTC
The DNA here is from genome assembly GCA_023250995.1 of Flavobacteriales bacterium. Lineage (GTDB taxonomy): Bacteria > Bacteroidota > Bacteroidia > Flavobacteriales_H > JAHEZO01 > JAHEZO01. The sequence continues at coordinate 2,964 of JAHEZO010000250.1, forward strand.
AGAATTATTTCTACCGGGGCAAATGAGTTTTTTGCAGATAATAAAAAGGATATAATCATTGGTATCGGTTATAATGAAATTTATCCAATCAGCCAACCGGATTTTATCAATCACCAGAATTGCGGTTCCTATGATCCACCGAAATTAAAAGGTACTATTCCCGCATTCGGTGGATCGGGAAACTATTCATATCTGTGGGAAAAAAGTACCAATAATATTAATTGGTCACCAATATTTATGCTTCCACCAAGCCCGCCTGATTATGATCCCGGAGTAATTTCCCAAACCACTTTTTACAGGAGAACAGTCATTACTAATACTTGCACGAGTGTGAGTGATCCTGTTAAAATGGAGGTTTTTCCCCCAATTACCAACAACAATATTATTGGTCCGGTTACTTATTCTTTTTGCGGATCTGGCCCCGAGCAATACCTTGATGGATCAAAGCCCTCAGGCGGAAATGGAATTTACGCTTACCAGTGGCAAAAAAGCAGCGATAATATAAACTGGGTTCCATATGCCGGAAACATGGAAGATTATAATCCGGCTGTGTTTAATTCCCCAACGGTATTGTCAACCACTTATTATAGAAGAGCGGTTGTTTCAGCAAGTTGTGTTACCTATTCCTCGCCTGTTATAATTTATATTAATCCAATTCCTGTTATTTCAGATATTATTGTCCCGGGTGCGGGAACTCTTTGCCCCGGCCAGACAATTTCCCTGGGAATAAATGCTCCTGTTGGGTCAACCTATCAATGGTACAAAGACGGCCAGTTAATTCCCGGAGCCACTTCAAATCCATTTTTGGCAAATCAAACCGGCTATTATGTGGTAAATGTGATTTTGAATGGTTGCGGAAAATTAAGTAATTATGTTAATATTCCTTCCTGTAAAACCAATTTGCTTTCCACTTATAATATTGAAAAGGAACAGAGAATTCAAATTTTTCCAAACCCATCTTCAGGAATGCTTTTTATTAAAAATGAAACCTGCGGGGAGGCCTCAGCTAAAATTTACGACCTGAAGGGTAGAATTGTTTATGAAAGAAAATATTTATCAGATAATAATGAATTAAATTTAAAAAATTTACCTGAGGGGATTTATTACGTTAACATATCTTCTGGAAACAAAAATTATATTTATTCAATTATAATTGAGAAGTAAATTTTTAGATTGGAGTTTGAAAATATTTAACTGTAAAAACACAAAAATCAAAATCTTTCAAAATTTTTTTTTTGGATATTTTGTTTCTTCGCCTAAAGGGAATTTTCAATACAAAAAACTCATTTAACCATCAGTTTTTCACAATATTTTTCTCCTGCCTGTTTTTCCAAAACAAGAAAATATGCACCCGGAGCAAGAGCCTCCGCATCAAAGAAAAACTTTTTTTCACCCGTATAAATTGTTCCCTCAAATACTTTAATAATTTCATTTCCCAAAACATCAAATAATTTAATTGAGCAATTTAGGTTTTGATTTGTTGACACCGGAATGCAGGTAATAGCCCCTGCAGGATTTGGGAAAACCCGAAAATTAATTTTATCATCTTTAATATTATTACTCTCCGAGCTCCCTTCCACAGTAAATTTCCAAAATCCTTTTGGAGCGGTAATGGGCCTTACCTGCGTTTTTCCGGAATTGGAGCTGGCTTCTATATAATAATAAATAGTTGTTCCTGCAGGCATTTCCACAATATATCCCGTCCAGGTGTTGTTTGAGGGATTTGAAAGTCCCATGGGGCCCTGAGCAAATCCCAGGGAGGTATCGTTGGTATAAA
>JAHEZO010000103.1 GCA_023250995.1 Flavobacteriales bacterium
ATGGTTAATTTATATTTAATCCTATGATGATTTATTATGAACAATGCCGAAAGGTAAAATGGCCAAAATGGAATTTTCAACCTTACCAATGATCCAAAATTTGAGGTTGATATTCCTACTGCAAAGGCAAACATGATTGAAAAAATCATACAGAACATAACCAATGGGTTCTCAAAAATCTGTTTAAAAAAACTAATGGGAACGCGAATTAAAAAAAACAGGGTAAACCCAAGAATGAAAAAGTTTTCAAGGCCCGAAACAACCATTTGAATATTTTTTGCTTCCCAAACATATGGCCTGAAAAGGCCCGCCATGGTTGCCTCGGGGAATTTTGAAAGAACTCCCGAAGGTGTTTTCTCAAATTCCCCAATATCAAATGATTTTCCATAATAATAATCCTGCTTTAAATCGGATTGAGCTTCATAGGCCTTTTCAATCATACTGTCCAAACTTGAATACCTTTCTAAATTCGGACTAATTATATACCATAAAACCAACCCTATTGCAATTCCCAAAAAAATTACCATCGGCCCAATCAACATTTTCAGCAAAATATTCTTTATTTTTTTTATAATCCCCAATATTCCCCAAAGGATACTGCCGGGCAGAATGGCAACAAAAGCATAGGGTTTTATGGCCACCATAACAAAAATTGAGGCTAATAACAATATGATGTTTAATGGTTTTAAGTTTCTTTGGATAAAAATTTTATAAAAAGTAAAACAATACCAGCAAGAAGCCGAAATGGTAAAAGTATCCTTTAAAATTCCCGATCCCCAGAAAATTACAGAAGGAATAAACAAAACCGAAATTGCGAATTGTTTGTACAGTTTTGGGTAAATCTCGCAAAATAATAGGTATAATTTCCAAATTCCTGTAAATCCAATAACAGCCATAAGTAAAGCCGTGGAGGGAAAACTTTTGAAAGTGATCAATTCCAGGGGGGAAATAAATTTACCCACCGAAAAAGTATTTGGATCCTTCCAGTAAAAAGGGTACCCGGTTTCAGAATTAAAATATGCCCATTTTTCAGGAGTATTTGAGCCAAAAAGGAGATCAAAATAATGTTCAGGGGATTGCTTTAAAAGATTTACCAACACACCCCCCGAAATATGATAATTGATTGTGTCCCCTCCATAACCATAAATGTTGGTATACATATAGCAAACGGCAAACGCACCAAAAAGTTTAATAATTAAAGCCGGAAGAAAAAATTTATAAAAAGGATTGCCTTTGTTTTTTAAACGAATGAAATATCCGATAATTAAAATAATTAAAAAGTAAATGGGGGTTACAGCTAAATCAAGTTCAGTGTAATATTCCATAAAAAAAATCTTTTATTGGTCCATTCATTACTTCAAATATAAGCAAATGCTGAATTATCGCAACATTCAGTTATATTTGCACTTTTTGTCCTTTCAATAAAAAGGATTGGTTTTTTTGATTTTGTATTAAAAAATTCTTTTCTTCAAATGCCTTTTAAAAACATTAGCAAAAAATTCAAAATATTGCTTATTGTAACCGCCTCTGTGCTCCTTTCCTTGCTCCTGGTTCCCACTTATTTTTTATTTAAAAATATTCAAAACGACATGCCCCTGCGCGAATATGTAAAAGTAACTTTAATCCCCAGGTTAAAAACCGACTTAAAAAGATTTTTTACTTTTTCTAAAAACAGCTCCATAGATATTCCGGTTTTGTTCCTTGAAATTGAACCTGCAGAACTAAAAAAATTAAATGACGAAAGGGTTAGCCGCATTGCCGAAATAGAAAAAAACCAAAATGCAGATGTAGGGCAGGATCATTGGAAATTTGTTAATGCAAAAGTAATTTTGAACCAACAGGAGCATTTAATTAAAATTAGAATTCGAGGTGATATGCCCTCCAATTTTAACAGGGGAATTGAACGTGCATCTCTAAGGTTTAACATTGAAAGCAACACCGCCCTGTTTGGCAAAAAAAAATTATCCCTCGTACGCGCTTTTCTCGAAAGCAATTTTTATGGATTCCTTTTTTCACGTTTTCTTGATCAAAATGGGTTTATTGCAAATAATGTAAAGTTCGTTCGCCTTGTATTTAACGGAGAGGATACAGGGATTTGTTTTCTTGAAGAAGGTTTTTCCAAAGAATTGCTTGAATCTTCCGATTACAGGGATGGAGTTATTTTGAGGTTTAAAAATGATTGCATGGATAACAACGGAAGTTATAATAACGCAGGAATACCTGAATTGGTGGCTTACAATGAAAAGCGGGTTATTAAAGATTCTGTCCTTTCCGGTTCTTATAACAGGGCATTGTCAAAATTTGATTTGCTGAAGGATAAAAAAATTACAGTTACACAATGTTTCAATACCGATAAATTCGCAAGGTACCTTGCTTTGTGCGATATTTTTTTAGCCCATCATTCTTATGTTTGCCACAACACCAAACTTTATTTTAATCCCATAAACGATAAATTTGAACCAATTGCATGGGATCCTTCCAGTTTTATGCGTTATAAAGTACGATTGCCGGTCCACAAGGGTTTTAATTCGGTTTCGGGTGAAGTTTATGATAACCGCCAAAGTTATCCACTTTATAATTTTCTCTTTTCCGATACCCTCTTTCTGAAAAATTTTAACAGGCATTTATCCGAATTCTCCCACAATACTGATTTCGCCCTTTTCATAAAGGAAAATGAAGATATCATAGGCAGCCTCGATCCTATCCTTTACCGCCAGCGATTTCAGGAACAATTTCATCCCGATTTCCTATTAGGAAATATTCAGAATATCAAAAATTGGTTTTCTACCGATACCCGTCTTACGGCCAAAATGTTTCGCCATGAGGGAATTCTTGTGGTAAATTCCACTCTTCCTCTCGCCATCGAATTAAAAAAACTAAAGCTTGATTCAGGGAGTACACTGCCAATCAATAAAATTTTGCTGCCATATCAATCGGACACAATCCGAATTGGCAAAATGATTAAATCTGATGATTATAAATTCACCTTGTTTTCTTCAATTTACGGCTTTGAGGATGGACAAAAATACAAGGGAAATATTTTTGAAAAAATGGATCAGTATAATACCCCGTTTATTTCAGAAAAAACCGATTCTTCCCTTCTTAAATTTGATATTCAAACTAAATCCGTTTCCTTCAGAGACAAAATTGTAACTCTCAATCAAAATTTATTCATTCCGCCCGGTAACAACTGGATAATCCCAGCAGGCGCTCAAATTGAACTCAGGAATAATGCAAATATTATTTCAGAATCGCCTTTGGTGGCCATCGGAAGGCCTGATAAAAAAATAAAATTTCATTCGGATGGTTCCGGTGGTATTTTTATAAAAAACACCCTTTCACCCTCCACCCTTGAATATGTTGAATTTGATAACCTCTCTAATCCGGTAAGTGATAACTGGTCGCTCACCGGTGCAGTTACATTTTATGAAAGCGAAGTAACCCTTGGCAATTGCGTCATTATTAATAATCTTTCAGAAGATGCCATCAACATTATCCGCAGCCATTTTTTTATTCACGACTGCTTTGTTTCCCATACATTTTCGGATGCCATTGACATGGACTTTTCCAACGGGAAAATTATCAACACTACGATTGAAAATACTCAAAATGACGGCCTGGATTTTTCAGGATCTCAGGTCGAATTGCACAATATAAATCTTTCCCGAATAGGGGATAAAGGGGTAAGTGGGGGTGAAAATACTTCCGCCTCTATTGAAAACATAAATATTAAGGATTCCTTTATTGGAATTTCCTCTAAAGACAAATCCATTGTTAAAACCGAAAACCTGGAAATCTTAAACACAAAAATTCCATTTACTTCTTACCAGAAAAAACCTGAATACGGGCCGGCCACCATTGTGGTAAAGAACTTTAAAGGCAAAGTTGAAAAAAACGATTACCGGATTGAATCGAACTCCCTTCTGGTTATTAATGGCGATTCCCTGAAAGGAAAAGAAACAAATGTGTACGATAAGCTTTACAAAAAACTTTAATGAAAATACTCATTACCGGAGGGGCTGGCTACATAGGTTCTCACACCATCATCGAATTATCAAAAATTCCCGGTTTTGAAATTATTTCTGCCGATAATTTTATTAATTCTACTCCCGAAACGTTCAGCAGAATAAAAAAAATCACCGGAAGGGAAATAAAAAATTATCCGGTTGATCTTACCGATTTTAACGCAGCCAAATTAATTTTTTCAGAAAACCCCGACCTTGCCGGAATAATCCATTTTGCAGCCTTAAAAGCTGTGGGGGAATCCGTAAAAAATCCCGTTTTGTATTTCCGCAACAATCTCAACTCACTTGTTAATTTGCTCGGATTATCTTCTGAAAAAAAAATTAACTATTTTATTTTTTCATCCTCCTGTACCGTTTATGGCAATATCAGGAATTTGCCTGTTTCGGAAACTACCCCTCTTCTTAAAACCGAATCACCTTATGGTTTTACCAAGCTTGCAGGGGAAAGGTTAATAGAAGATTTCTGTTTATCAAATCCATTGTTTAATGCAATTGTATTGCGTTATTTTAACCCGGTGGGTGCCCATATTTCGGGAACCATTGGTGAATTGCCCATTAATGCCCCCAATAATTTGGTTCCAATTATTACCCAAACTGCAGCAGGGATTCAGAAAAAAATGTTTGTTCACGGAACGGACTACCCCACCCGGGACGGCACATGCATACGCGATTATGTGCATGTTTCCGATATTGCCAAAGCGCATGTTCTGGCTTTGCAGCATCTGATTGAAAACAATGGAAACGCTAATTTTGAAATTTTTAATCTCGGTAAAGGTTTGGGGGTTTCAGTATTGGAAGTTATCGCTGCATTTGAAAAAATTTCGGGAATGAAGCTGAATTACGAGATCGGGCCAAGACGTGCCGGGGACGTAGATGCTATTTACTCAGATTCTTCGAAGGCTGAAAAAATTCTTGGCTGGAAACCTCTTGCCGGCCTTGAAGAAATGATGGGTTCCGCCTGGAAATGGCAAAAAGTTCTCTCCGGAATATAATTTCTCCCCGTAAAATTTCTCAAAAACATTTCACCACATTATTTGAGAATTTCCCCTCAGGATCAAATTCTTTTCTCCAATGATTAAACTTTTGAATATTTATTATGTTTTTTAACATGTATTCCCGGTCAAAATGAAATTCCTTTCCCCAGTGTGGCCGGCCACCATGTTTTTGGCAAAATTTTCAAAATCTAAAAGCAATTCTTCCCATCCCTTGTTTCCTGCATAATAACAACCGAGCCATATGGTGTTGCGCTGGTAAGCGGGACTTAATGCAAAATCATCCCCTTTTGAGAATCGGACTTCCTGTAAAAAATTAATTTGGTGTTTGGATGATTCTATCATTTTTTTGAATTCACGCAAAACCTCCTTTCCCTTATTATAATCAAAAGCCCAATCGGTTTCCCTGTGGATCGGTGGTGCTGCCACATTGAAAACTTTAAAGCTTTTTTCAATACGTTTTATTGGAGATATCAACATATTTACCAGCAAATAATTTATGTTTCTCCTCCAGCCATTATTTATATTTCCAATAATTAATAAAAAACGGTAAATCCAAACCGAAATAAATTTATCCAACAACCATTGCCTGAATTTTGAATCGTTTGCCTTTTCATTGGTTCGGTCATAGCGAAAAACCACGCATTCTTCAATGTGAGGAAACCACCAGATTTTAAAATGATCAGACCCAGAAACAAACTCGTCAAGTTTTTCAATAGCTTCAGTAAAAGGCATAACAAATGATTGTTCTTTTAATCTGAAGGAAGGAACAATTAAAAGAGTTATTTCTGAAATTACTCCCAGGCATCCAAGATTTATTATGGCGAGATTAAAAAGACCGATGTCATCATTTCGGTTTAAAATTAATTTTTCCCCGTTTGCCTTAATAAGAGTGAATTCTTCCACCTGTGAGGCAAGTATCCCGAAATTGATTCCTGTGCCATGAGTACCTGTACTTATAGCTCCGGCCACCGATTGTTTTGATATGGAACCTAGATTACTTAGGGCGAAGCCCTCCCGGTCCAGGAATTCATTCAATTGCCATAATTTGATTCCTGCCTGAACCCTGATTTTTTTATTTTCACGATCAAAAAAAAGTACTTTGTTATAAAAATCAAGGTTTATCAGTGTATCGTCATTTGTACAAAGTGGTGACCATGAATGTCCGCTCCCGATAAGGCCGATTTTTTTATTCCCGGAAATTACCTTAGCCAACTCCTCTTCAGTTTCAGGTTGGAAAAACTTTTTTGAAATGCAGGTGGAATTCCCTGCCCAGTTACGGAAATGGTAATTTACTTTTGAATTCAAGGATGGGGATTAACAAAAAAAGTGTGGCTGTTTCCAGCGATTCTTTTTTTAACTTTCAATTGGTAAAGATAATTAGTTGATAAATTTTTATTTGCTCGCTGTTATGAACTTTTACAAAATAAACACCGATTGCCTGCTTTCCTAAATCAATCGAATGAACACCAGGATTTAGCATGGTGGAATAAACAATTTCAGAAAGCGTATTGGTAATGGTAATTTTAACATGATCGCGTGCATTTATAGAAAACTGTCCATTATTTGGATTGGGATAAATACTAATAAAACCTTTATTGGCGGTTTCCATTATTTCTACCAATGAAATATTTACACAATTGCTTGTATCGGAACAGGAATTCATTGCAATTATTACAGCATAATTTCCGTTTGTTACTGCGGTATAACTTTGACTTGTTGCCCCTGCAATTGATGAACTATCGATGCAATCAATCCATTGGTAGTTTGCACCTGTCTGGTTCGAAGTAATTACCACCCCATTGACAGAGGCGGAAATATCAATGGCATTTTGAACGGTTAAATTTGTGGTCAGAACACTGTCGCATCCGCCCAACGCAGTAAGTGTGTCAATGTATGTACCCGTGGTGCCATAAGTATTTGAACCTACTGTTATGCTTTCGCCAAAACATACCGAAACATTCTCTGTCGCGGTTATTTGTGATGCTACCGTAAGATAAGTGGTGACAATGCTGTCGCAACCGTTCATTGCAGTCAATGTATCCGTGTAAGTCCCCGTTGTGCTATATGTAATTGAACCAACGGTAATACTTTGACCGGAACAAACTACAGGTGATTGAGAAAAAGTAATTCCGGGTAAAACAGTTAAGCTCAGGGTAACCACACTGTCACATCCGGCAGCGTTGGACAGGACATGAGTCGCGCTGTTATTGGAGGAAGTATAGGTATTGCCATCAATCCAGGTATATGAATCGCAGGCTGTTTGCACATCTGTACCCGAAGAGGAATTGTTAATGGTTAAATTCAAAGTAACCACACTGTCGCATCCTGCAGCATTGGCGAGAATATGAGTAGCCGTGTTATTGGAGGAAGTATAGGTATTCCCATCAATCCAGGTATATGAATCGCAGGCTGTTTGCACATCTGTACCCGAAGAGGAATTGTTAATGGTTAGGTCAAGGGTTATCACACCCGTACATCCCGATATATTTTGAGTATAAACTCCCGAACTGGTATACACTGTACCATTGAACGTGTAACTGCCACACGAACTTGCAACAATTGTTGTATCTCCCGATTGCAATGTAAAAGTTATAACCAGTATACTATCACAACCTACTGAATTTACCAGCATTTGTGTATAACTTCCGGAGGAAGAATAACTCTGTCCGTTTACTGTAACCGGGTTGCAGTCAACAAAATTTAACGAAGCATTGGTTGGCTGATTGACTGTCAGGTTCAAAGTAACTACGCTGTCGCAACCATTCACATTGGTAAAGTATTCTGTGTATGTTCCCGAAGCAGAATAGAAACTTCCGTTAAAACTGATTGAATCACCTTCGCAAATGGAATTCATTGTTGTTATACTGTCTTTATTAATTACTGTGAAATTCAATGCAATCAGGCTGTCACAGCCAAAAACTGTTACACTGGTATCATAATAAACTCCGGGAGTAGTTTGGTATGCCCCCTGTGCAAAAACACTGTCACCGCTGCAAACCGAAAGATAAACAATAGTGTCTTTAGGCAATCCTAAAATTATTTGGTCAGCACATTCCAGTACTCCGTTACCATTTGCATCTGAAAATATTTCTCCCGGACCAATGATTCCATCACCATTTATGTCTCCCGACACCTCTCCTGTTCCGATGACCCCATCCCCGTTATTGTCCCCGGCTTCTTCCCCGGCTCCAATAATCCCATTTCCGTTTGTATCCCCGGATATTTCCCCAATCCCTATAATTCCATCTCCATTGGCATCGCCAGCCAATTCCCCATTATCATATGCCCCGTTACAATTTACATCACCCGAAAGTCCCGAAACGGTAAGCGTTGTTGTTACAACGCTGTCGCATCCTGCTGCAGAAGTTAAAGTATCAAAATAAACTCCGCTTGTTGTTTGCCAATTGCCTTCTGCATAAATGCTATCTCCGTTGCAAATTTGTGCAGTGAAAAAATAATTACCCGAGGGAATTACCATAAGGTTTGTGATAATAATGCTGTCGCACCCGCTGATATTAGTTAAACTGTCATAATAATAACCGCTTAAATTTTGGTACGAACCTCCCGCCATTACACTATCACCTGAGCAAATTGAAATGTTCACACTATCAATGTTCGAATTATTTATAACCAGGTTGAGATTGACAATACTGTCGCACCCTCCGGCATCCGTCAATTGTGCGGTAAAATTTCCCCCTGTTGTATATGTCATGTTATTGGCAGACCATGTGTAGCTGTTGCAGGCATTAACTGTTTGTGAGCTGGAATCCGGGTGAGTAACCAGAACCGTAGCTTTTTGCAATAATTCCTTAGCACAAAACTCCGCACAACCATGAGTGGAGGGCACCCATAGATTTGTGTCAGGATTAATAACGGTTCCATCGGGGCCCACCAGTGAATTTACCACAGTTCCACTATCTTCATCAAATCTTGTATAATGGACCAAACCCGGCTCGTTCCCTGTAAAGCAGAAATTCATATTTGAAGATATTTCAGTACCCGTCCTTGCCACATTCCATAACCTGAAATCGTCAATGGATGCATTGGAATTGAAAATTGTTTGAGTATTGGTATCACTCGCCAGGGCATATTTGCCAAGAATAATGCTCATTGAAGGACTATTATTTATAGGCGAAATCGGTGTAAAATTTTGCATAGAAAGGATACCATTACGATAATATTTTATTCCCGTAGAGTCAACTACATAAGCAATATGCACCCAGCTGTTAGCTGAAAGTCCACCTCCAAAACCCAATTGAACCAAATTCCCATCGGCTGTTATTAAATTAAAATAATGGATAGTGGTGCCTGAAAGAAACCAGGTGGCATCATTGGCGTTAAAGGTTGTTGTATCCGATTGCCCCATGTACGGCATAAAATAATTCTGATCCACATAAATCCATGCCTCTACGGTTAATTCACGTGCAAATGAATTATAAACATTGTCAAATTTCACTCTGTCATTGGTTCCGGGAAAGTTCACGGCAAAATTGTTATTCCTCTCTGCCGTAACTTCAAAAGTTTCAGTGGTGTCTAATGTTCCGGTATTAAATGAAATGGAGTTACCTGTTCCGGCAAAGGGGCCGGCCACTATCGAGCTATCGGCAGCATTTCTCAATGAATAATAAATCCCCGTTTGGGAGCTTCCGATTGTAATAACAGAGCTTCCGCTATCACACACTGCAGAAGGTTGTGCGATAACGGTCTGATCATCAATAATCAGAGTTAAATGAAGCGTCATAACCGAATCACAACCGGCAGCATTCGGTATGATACGGATTTTATCTCCCGATGTATTATAAGAAGTACCGTACCAAACAAAACTGCTGCAAGTTGATACAGTAGTATCACTGGAACTGCTGTTAATGATAGTTAATTGAAGGATAAAGGTTGAATCGCAACCGGCAGAATTCATAAATTCTTTTACATAATTTCCGGAAGAATAATAAGTGGTTCCGTACCAGGCAAAGCTGTCGCAAGCGGTTTGAGGAACGTAAATGGGATTAGAATTATTAATACCCGGAGGTATGGTAAGATTGGTAGTAACAATACTGTCACATCCTGCGGAGCTGGTCAATGTATCAATAATAGTCTGGTTGCTGTTGTACCATTTACCATGTATGTATGCGCTGTCGCACTCAGTTACATTTTGCGTGCTTGATGTGGCGTTAAATATCAACAGATTGGTTACCACAATGCTGTCGCATGCCAGTTGCGAAACCAGGTTATTAGTATGAGAAACGGGAGCAGTGATATTATTCAGAGTGGTTCCATCGGGGAAAGTATAGCTGTTGCCATTACATACTGAGTCGGTAACCGAAATATTGTAATTCGGGTTGATTATTAAATTAACTGAAAAAATACTATCGCAATCGCCAACATTGAAAATAGTATCGGTGTAGGCACCTGATGTTGTCCAGGTTTTTCCGCTGGGGCTGATATATGGATTACAAGTCGTAACAGTTAAATTTGAGGACAATTCGCATGCGGAACAGCCTGTACCGGTAATTATCGCACCTGGGTTTACCCAGTTGGAGGTTGTGCCATTCAAAAAGAAGCTATTCAATGTACCATCGGAATTGGAAGCAGAGGCATCGTTTAGGGTGGTGATAGCTGTGTTATCAGAAAGCTCCAGACCCTGGTTAAATTTATAATAACCCACAAGACCCGCTGTATTGCTATCCCGTTCACAGTTCATGAAATGACTGATTTCTTCCTTCGTTAAAACCCTGTTCCAAATACGAACTTCATCAATTGCACCATGAAAAAACCTGGAGGGGAACGCAGGAGAAGCCCCAATGAATAAGTTATTTGCAGAAGCAGCAATAGGTGCTGAAACAGCAGCCGAAGCTTCTTCATATCCATTAACAAAAATTGTGATGTTTGCTCCATCATAAGTAGCCGCCACATGGTACCAGGTATTTGTGTTCATAATCGGTCCGGTAACGGCCTCCGGCCAATTGCTGCCGGCCCCCACCACAAAACTCAGTGAGCCATTGTTGCCTGCCCTCAGCACATATCCCGTTGTGTTATCCTGGTCTTTTGCCACAATAGAACCTTCCCAGGAATTGGTTTTCCAGGAAGAAGCATTTATCCATGCTTCAACAGTAATTGCCGTACCAGTAATATTAAATGCTGATGGATTTCCACAATCAACATAATCATCCACTCCATCTAAGTGCAATGCAGATGCCGTAGAAGGATTTATTCCGGTTCCCCGAATACTGAAAGTTTGCACAGGGTCATCACAATTATTTGTATTGATAGTAATGGCACCCGTTGCTGCACCGAGAGAAGAAGGATCAAATGCAATCTGAAAATTGCTGCTTTGTCCGCTGGTTAAAGTTTGAGAGGCAATGTCTGTTACCAAAGAAAAGTCATTGCCGGAAACCGTTACTTTTGGTGAAGCGGTAAATGACAAAGAGGCCACTCCATTGTTTGTTACGGTATAAGTCAATACCTTGCTGTTGTTACCTGTAATAACCACATTGCCAAAATCAGTATTGTCAGCCTCTGCTGGCGTATTATCATTGTTTTGTATTTCGACATTATTCCCAATTACATCTAAATTAGCCGGAAACAATAAAGGGGTTAATGAACCTGTTACCACACCTCCGCCATTTACCCAGTTAGAAGAAGGGCCGGACAATGCAAAGTTTGTTAGTGTTCCGTGGTAGCCGTTGCCACTGCTGTCTGTAAGAATAGTTATGGTTAAGTTTTCCGTATTCTCTGCGCCCTGGTTAAATTTATAATAGGCGAGGAGGCCGGTTTGTCCGCTTCTTAATTCCTTATTGTAATTATTGAATATTTCCGCCTCACATAAAGCAAGGCTCCAGATTCGCACCTCATCAATTTTTCCGGTGAAATATTCATTGATGCTGTTTCCGCCAATCATAATTGGGTTAGAAGAAGAAATGAAATCGGAACCGGAAGGTCCGGCACCAGAGGTGGTTAATACTCCATTTACATAAATTTTAAGTTTGAGGCCATCCCAAACACCTGCTACATGGTACCAGGTATTTTGAGAAATTATATTCCCGGTTTGCACACCAACAAAACCATTGCCGGCATCCGCCCAAAAGGTAATGGTATTGAAATCCCTGCGCAGCAGAAATTGCATCCCGGGCATACCGGTCTGATAGTTTCCTACAATACATCCGTATCCTGATGTGCTGGTAGGATAAATCCATGCTTCAACAGAAATGACATTCAGCGGATCCAGCACAGTATTGAGGGAAGTGCCGAGGGTAACCCCATCATTAGTTCCATCAAATTGCAATGCCTCTCCGGGCAGGGAAGTTCCCTTTATTGCAAAGGAATAAGCGTCCTCGCTGCAGGCCTTGGGATAAATGGTTACGGTACCGGTAAAAGTTCCGGCAGAATAAGGATTAAAATCAATGCTAAAAGTCTTTGTTTGTCCTGATGAAATGGAATCAACGGCATCTGTATTTAGTGTGAATCCCGTACCGGTTACAATCACATTTGGAGATCCATTCAGGGAAAGAATACTACCTGACATGCCGGAGTTGGTAATGGTAAATGAATTTGTTTTAGAACCGCCAA
>JAHEZO010000104.1 GCA_023250995.1 Flavobacteriales bacterium
GGTTTTATTTGCAGTTTGTGATTGTACCGGTCATGGCGTTCCGGGCGGTTTTGTTAGTATGGTTGGTCAAAACGGATTGCGCAGGGCGGTAAATGAACAAGGCCTTTCACAACCTGCCCAAATTCTCGATAGTGTTTCGTTGATTGTAGAGGAAGCATTCAGAAAAGGAAAAAGGAAAGACGGGATGGATGCAACCCTTTGCAGCATCAGAAAAAATGAAAAGGATAATCAATCCACTTATCTTGAATATTCGGCAGCCAACAACCCGCTTTATCTTGTAAGGAGTAAAAAAGATGGCCTATTGGCTGAAATAACCGGTGAATCGGAAATGATTCTGAAACCTGATGTTGAAACGGAAACGCACTACCTTTTTCACCTGGATCCGGATAAACAGCCACTTGGGGCATACGATTACCGAAAACCATTTTCAAATCATCAGTTTTTATTAAAACGGGGGGATACAGTCTACCTTTCTTCTGATGGGTTCCGGGATCAGTTCGGAGGACTGAAAGGGAAAAAATATATGGCCAAAAATTTCAAACAGGTTTTGGTTTCTATCCAGGATAAATCCATGGATGAGCAAATTACTTTTTTGCAAAAAAACATTCAGGCCTGGATGGGTAATAACGAACAAAATGACGATATCTGTGTGATCGGGGTGAGGGTATGATAATTTCAGGGAAGCCACTTTACATTGTGGTTTTTTACATAAAGACCCGAGAAGGTGAAAACAATTATAACTGATGGTACGCAAATCTCTATTTCAAATAACAAATAACAGTAATCAAATTGCAAAAAAATTCCAATTACCAATAAAGAAAATTCTAAACCGATTAAGAAGATTTTTTCGACAATAATCGAAAAATCAAGTAACAGACGGTTTGATAATTGAAATTTTGATATTGAATATTATTTGTATTTTGATATTTGTATTTTGGAATTTAATGTTTTTGCTAACTTCAGTTATAATATGAAAAAGTTTTTTTATGATTTGCCCCGGAGATAAGGTGAGAATTCTGAATGAAAAGGCCGAAGGAACAGTAAAAAAAATCCTTGGCCGAAAAACCGTTTTAGTAACCATCGAAGATTTTGATTTTGAATATCCTGTTGAAAATATTTTAAAAGCTGAAGAGCCACCTGAAGAAAAAATTCCGGAAAAAATTTATTTCAAAGAATCAGACAAAATAATTTTTGATGATTTATTGGTAAATGACAAAAAAACAGAAGAAAGAAAAATCAAAACAAAAAAGGGAAAAAAACCGGAATTTATCAGAGAGATAGATTTACATTGCCATGAAATAATAAGCAACCTTTCGGGGATGAATTCTTCCGGCATTTTTAATTTCCAGATTAAATTTTTTTTGAATGAACTTGAGAAAGCCATTGTCAGAAAGGAAAGGAAAATAATTTTTATACATGGGAAAGGAGAAGGGATTTTAAAAGCCGAAATTCACAGGTTATTAAATACGTTTGAGAATATTAAATTTTTTGATGCCCCAATGAGATTTTACGGAGGCGGGGCCACCCAGGTTGAAATTCATTAAATCGGGGTGATTTAATTTTGACTTGTCCTTATCCCTAATCTTTATTTGTTAACTTAATCCTAAATTCTGATTAACATTTTTCATAAATTTTTTATACATTTATCCCGAAAATGCAATTTATAATATGACCTTTCTTCGTAATAAATTTATTTTTCCTGTTATTTTTACGTTTGCATTTTTTGTAAATTCCATTGCACAAAACAATGTTGGGATAAATACCCAAACCCCCGATTCCACTGCAATCCTTCACCTTGAATCAACCACACAGGGCTTTCTTCCGCCAAGAATGACAACGGTTCAAAGGGATTCGATCTTTAATCCGGCTCAGGGTCTTGTTATTTTTAATGTTTCCGACAGCGCCCTTGAAATTTTTGACGGGGTTTGCTGGAAGGCATCTTACCAGGTTCATTGTGATGATTGCTTCATCAAAGTAGTTTCCAGCAGCAATGCGGATACCATCGACCGGGTTCTTACCGATTCGGTGCAGATAACACTTCAGATTACCCAGATAGCAGGAAGTCCGCAGAATATTGCCTTATCTATTCCAACCATTTTGCCGGCAGGGCTTTCCTATAATTTTGTTACAAACCCAACATTTTCTTCCAGTACCGTTACGCTGACTTTTAAAGTTACTCCCTTCACCCAGGATGGAACATTTCCGATTGTAATTCAGGCCCTGTGCGGCCCCAATGTGATAAATATTATTTATTCTCTCACCATTTTGCCCTGTTATAAATTATTTGTAACTAACAGTACTTCCAATTATAATGTGGCAGATGATTTTTATAACACCTATCCATCGGTTCCCCAAACTCAGGCTGTTTGCGTTGTTTGCGACATAGGAAGCGGAGTTACAGTTATTAGTGATACAACCATTGAACCTGCTGTTACAACAGGAGTATTTCCTGCCGGATCAGTACTTGCCATTGTAAATAATGGAAATGTTTTGGGAAAAGGGGGGAATGGAGGGACCGGAACTTCAACTACATCAACCCCTCCGCAAACGGGGGCCGGAGGCAACGGAGGCAATGCAATGGAACTTCAGCTAAATACCACTGTGGTAAATAATTTTAATATCTGGGGTGGAGGAGGAGGCGGAAATGCCATGGCTTACGAAATAAGCTATACTTTTCCTCCACCAGCAAATAATATTACCCTCGGAATATTTATTGGAGCAGGGGGTGGGGGAGGAGCAGGAAATGGAACAGGTGGTGGCCCTCCTTCAGGAGTTATCGGTTTGTATTTTTACACCCCGGGTTCAAACGGTACCGGAGGAATTTTAGGTTTGGGAGGGGATGGCGGAATACTTAACTATCCCATTCCCATTACCATTGGTTCGCTGCAAATTACCTTGAATCCAAATGTTCATGGCGGTGATGGTGGTGATTACGGTTATCCTGGAACCCAAGGATATTTCAACCTTACCATTTCTGCAACTATCTTGTTGAATTTTCCAATAATTGGTACTATTCCAATTCCTGTAATAAGCAATGTTAATATTCCAATTCCTGTTACTCCGCCTGCAGCCGGAAATGCGGGATATGCCATAAAAAGAAATAATTTTACTACTAATGTTCCCGATAATATTTATCAAACATCTTTTTTAAAAGGACAAGTTGGCCCCTGATATGAAAAAACGATTTTCCATAGCGGTTGTTTTTTTTCTGATGATAAAAATCCTTTCAGGACAAAATTCATTTGAAGGAAAAATTTCCATGGTGTCCGAAATTATTTCTTCTAAGGAAAGCAGCAGGATTGATTGGTTGATAAAGGGAAAAAAATGCCGGATGGATATTTCCTCTAAGGCAGGTGAATTTCAAAATAATTACAGAGTGGATGTTGAGGGCCCGGAAGCCAAAATGATTGTTTCCGGAAGAGACCCGATAACAATTCCATCAAAGGAAAAGATTATTGGCCCTGTGATTACCGAAACAGGAATGATTGAAAAAATTGCCGGAACTGAATGCAAAAAAATTATTGTTAATCACAGCAATGGAAAAATTGAAATTTGGATGGGTGAGATTCCCGGCCTTTCCATTTCAGACCTTCCTGAATATTTTTCTGAGTTTTATTATTTTCTTTCCCCGAACGAAAAACAAAAACTATTTCCTTTTAAAATAATTTTTTACGATAAGGAAAATAAAATTTCTTCTTCGCAGGAAATTACCTCGGTGGTAAAACGGGATTCGGGTTTGCGTTAGTGGCGGCTTAGTTGCTCCTCACTCTGTTCCCACGAACAAAAGTAAGTATAAAGCACAGACCTACAAATTTATTCGTCAACCCGCCATTACGCCAACCAGATGTTAGCACCAGTGCTTCTATTGTAGTCCGCAGTAAGTGTCCCCCGTCTAGAATTACTGTCGATTGTTTTTGTTGAGCGTGGGAGCATTTTTGAAAATTACTTTTCCTCGTTGGGTAGAATTGTCAAACTCTTTTGCTTTTTGCCCTACCCGTTAAAATAAAAAAGGGCAAAAGCAAATGTGCTTGACAATAGCGTTGGTTTTCAGAGGGGAAATGGCGTTTCATTTTGTTTTAGGGGTATCCGCTTCAAATTAATATTCTTCACGGGAGAAATTACCAAAGGAATTTTTTCTATCATTACATCGCTGGTATCTAAACCAAATGCTTTGGTATCTTGTTGAGCAAAATGTTTTATGGCAAAATAAGTGTTCAGAATAAATCCGTTTTTGATGGAGAATTCATTTTCAACAGAAAGAAACCTTTCCAGTATTACAAATCTGAAATCGGCAGAGAGATTGTGTTTGTTAAGCGATTCATAACGACTGGTAATATGCAGTTCTTTATTAGACACCATTTCTTCTACTACTTTTCTGAACAATACATTTACTCTTGGCTGCACACGGAAGCCCAAACGAAATTCAACCCGGATAACTTTATCATCTACCAATTCTTCAACGGTGTATTCCATTGTATATGGTTCATCAGTTCTGTCAATATGAATAAACCAATATATGTCTGCCCTTTTTGGAGTTCGTTTTATAATAGAGTAAATAATTCTTTGCTCAATATCTTGTCTCAAATCGGCTTTAGTAAGATAAATAAGATGAGTAGCATATTTGGGAATAGAGTTGTCTTTGCTTAAATCCACTATGGTAGGTAAATGTTCTTTCAAAGAAACAAAATCAATAAACTGGTTAGTGATTTTTCTTGCACGATACCAGACAAACATTGTGAAGATAATTCCGAATACAACAAATAAAAACATCCACGCTTCTTTGAGTTTTACAATGTTGGCAACAAAAAAAGAAAATTCTATGGAAATAAATATCAAAAGAATAACCGCCACGAACCACATTGAAATTTTTTTGACATAATGCAGATAATAGGTCATTAACAAAGTAGTCATTAACATCGCAATAGTTATAGCAAAACCATACGCTGCTTCCATATTACTTGATTCTCTGAAATACAAAACCGTTCCCACACAACCAGCCCACAAAAACCAATTAATACTTGGAATATAAATCTGTCCTTTTATATCGGTTGGAAATTTAATAGTTACACGGGGCCAAAAATGCAAACTCACCGCTTCGCTAATGAGTGTAAATGAGCCACTGATTAATGCTTGGCTTGCAATAATCGTTGCGGCTGTGGCAATGATGATCCCAACCCACAAAAACCAATGAGGCATCATTTCATAAAAAGGATTTAGTCCCTCTAATAATGGTTTGTTCCTTGTCATCAACCAAGAACCTTGTCCGAAATAATTCATTAGCAAAGCGGTCTTGACAAAAATCCAAGTTACACGGATATTTTTTCTACCGCAATGTCCCAAGTCAGAATATAATGCTTCTGCCCCTGTTGTTGCAAGAAATACTGAACCCAACAACCAAAACCCTTGCGGATATTTTACCAACAAATCAATTGCATAAATTGGATTGAACGCTTTTAGTATTGAAGGAAATAAAAGTATTTGGTGAATTCCTAAAACAACAAGCATTGAAAACCATACTAACATTATTGAACCGAATGAACTGCCTACTACTTTTGTTCCAAATCTTTGGTAAGCAAATAATGCAGTGAGAATAACGATTACGATAGGGATAACGGGAATATCGGGGCTGACTAATTTTAATCCTTCAATTGCAGAGGTAACGGAAATCGGTGGCGTAATAATTCCATCTCCCAATAATGCACCCGCACCAACGAAAGCGGGAAAATATAACCATTTGCCATATCTGCGGACTAAAGCATAGAGAGAAAAAATTCCACCTTCCCCGTGATTATCTGCTTGCAATGTGAGAATGATGTATTTGAAAGTCGTTTGTAAAGTGAGTGTCCAAAATACGCAAGAAAGTCCGCCAAAAATAAGTTCCTCTGTTATTTCTCGCTCTCCGATAATTGCTTTGATAACATATAAAGGTGATGTTCCGATGTCTCCGAAAATGATTCCAAGTGTTACCAAAATTCCCGCAGTAGTGAGTTTTTGATGATGATGATGAGAAGACATAAAATTTATTATTAAAAAGTAAAAATGAGTGCAAATGTAAAGTTATTTCAGTAATTCTTTTGGGAGGGGAAATTTGGCTCTTTTGACATTGCCCTTACGTTTGGTTTGTGCAATTGGGGCAAAGGCAAATGTGCCAAATGAGCGAGAGCAAAAAGAAATTTTCAAAAATGCGAAGCGTGGTTTTTTTTGTTTTAGTCCTCCGTGACAAACCGCCCCAAAAGTGTCAAGTTGTTATAAAGTTGTCCCGCTTGTTTGTCCGCAAAAGTCTTGTCAAGTTAGGGTGAAAGTGTCTACGGAGAAGTGTCGCCATAGCATTGGTGATAACAAGTTCTTTCCGAAAAATTTTAACCAACTTTGTTCAATACCATTTTCCATCATGAATTTGGCAAAAAACTCATCCAAATCATAATCCGCGCACTCAATCATATTTCGTGAACTTTTCAATCAATAGTATTTATACAATTTAGACAAATAAAACAATCATTTCATACCCTCACCCTTTTTTCCCTAAAGGGATCAACGCTCAAGAGTAGGTGGGCTGGTCCCTTCAGGGATAAAGGGTGCGAGAAGGAAGAAATTAAAATAAATGTCTAAATGGTATTATTTATTTTCTCACTTTTTTTATAAAAAGTAAGCAAAAAATCGAAAAATCTGATGAACCCTGCGATGGCTGTTGTTGCACATCCAGCGGCCTACCGGGCTACAGCCATCACATCAGCCCCAATGCTTCCGCACCAGATTTTTCAGAGAGCCCCCCGCGATTTGAGATGTAGATGGTTTTCTCTTTAGATGGAATTTCTAATAAAATGCAGGCTTTAAGTACAAAGAAATTTATTAGATTAAAATAAATTGGGTGATGGTATAACCTAATGGGTCGGTTTTTTGTGGTATGATGTTTATTCTACCCACAGATGAGTCTGCTTGTGGTAAACAAAAAAAAATAATAACTACTACTCTTTCACAATCTTTTCAAATTCTTTTTCATCCACTTTCACAAAGTAAAGTCCGTTTGGAAATATGGAAATTGAAAACTCAGAAGTGTTCCTGGCTGCAACATAGTGCAACAATTTTCCCATGAAATCATACAATTCAATTTTATGAGTTTTGTTATCGTTGAATAAAATTGAAAATGTACCGGTGGATGGATTAGGAATAACAAAAAAGGATTTTTTTTCGCTTGTATTTTCGTTAATTACGGAGGCGGCCTGTCCGCAAAGCCACTGGCTTGAATCCATGCCTGTATTTAAACGCCATGCATTAAAAGCCGCCAGCGATTCGCTCAGGTTTGCCCATTGAAATTTTGTGAATGGCAACTTATTCAACGAATCAATAACATTCGAAATCTTTTGAAAAAATGCGGGACCATAATCCCTTTGATTGGTCATGATTCGGGTATTGTAAAATTTATCGGCTGGCCATAATCCCGTTTGAATGCTGTCCACCTGCCCCTGTATCAAATCAATAATATCCTGTTCAACGGTTGTTGAATCCAACACAGGAGCGCAGCCCGTGCCAATGCACCATAAATTTCTGGCCGGGTTGTGATTGTAAAAGTTAGTGGTAGTATCCGGCTTAAAGATTCCAAAATCATTCAAATCGTTGCAATGGGCAGGTAAGCTTCCGGCACCCGATAATAAAGTAAATTTTACTTTATTCCCGTAATGAGTTCCAACCAGGGTATCCTCATATTGCCACCAGTCAATATTCAGGCTGCTTGAGGGCGGGCACACATAATAAATAAAACCACCTACGGTGGTAGTTGGGTTAGCGCCCAATGAATCCAGTAAATACCATTGGTCGGCAATATTTCTTCCAAGGTTGTTTTTACTCCTGGGGTCTATTTCAATATTGTCGGAAAAAGGAGGCATGGCAAGGGTTTCAAAAATATTGTGGGTAGTAATAATTTCATCTGTGCGGGCACCCATTACAAACCCATCAGAGGTCTGAAGGTTCCATTTGGCATTTTTCGAGTCCACAATGTTAGCCAGCTGCAACACATTGTTTTTTGCCTTGGCATATTTTAAGTTCTGCTCTAAACTGTCTGATGGTTCATTATGCGAAACTATTTGCACATATAGTTTTGGCACCTGGGCGTTGGCAAGGGCTGAAATAAGAATTAGGAGGAGAATAGGGGTGAAGGTTTTCATGGGAAATTTTTTCAATTGGTAAATTGATTTATAACTAAAATTTGATACCAAATTAAATAAATAAATTTGAGGTTTAAAAAAATGGTGTGAATACAAAAATTCTTGCATTGGGCGATTCCTGGTTTCATTATCCCCAGGGGTTGGATAAAGATGGCGAACCGGTTGGGTTCTGGAACAAAATTGGAGGATTTTTTGGTTTCCGGAAGAAAGCCGTTGGCAATGTGATTAAATACCTTGTGAGCAAACACAAAGTTCCGGTATTTTACAGGGAAAAAACAATTACGCAAATTTTTGATGCAACTGCCAACCCGCTGGCCTCACTGGATGATACATTCGGCCGATGCGGAGAAGAACTGATGGTAATGGTATTTGGTTACAAGAGAAAATATCCCTCAAGCCGGGTTCATCCTCGCACCTGGCTTGATTTACTTGTGGAAAGAATTGCAAATTATTCAAACGATCACGAAAAATTTATTATTCTACTTTCAGCCGGGGGCAACGATATGGTGGACGACAATTTGGTAGACTTTTTAAGTCCGGCTCCTGATCCGGTAAATCCCATAAATGTACCTGCCATTTCGGAGGCGATTAACTTCAAATTAAAAGAAGCGTACCTCGAAATTTTCGAAAGAATTTGCACCAATTTCCCTACAAAAAAATTTCATTTTCTTTTTCATGGATATGGATATCCTCCGGTAAATGGCCGGGGAGTTTTTACAGCATTAGAGAATAGCAGTTTAGAGTTTTTGCACGGAATGTCTCCGGGGCCCTGGTTATCACCTGCCCTTATTGATATGCAAAAATACCAACGCCCGTTGGCCGAAAAAATAATAGGGGATTTTATTGATATGTTTAATGAAATGCTTGCCAACCTTAAAAGCAACCAACCAAATGGTTCATTGCATTATATTGATTTGAGAGGCATTACCGACAAAATAAATCGTGATGAAGGATGGTGTAATGAAATACATTTTGATCATTCCAGTTATCAGAAGGCATCTAAATTATTTTTTGACGTTATTAAAACATTATGAAATTCAGTCAGTACGTTGACAGAATTTGAATTTCACTCCGTTCTTTTTACCACAAGGGAGATAACCAAAGAAAATACTCCGCCCATTAAAATAGTCCGGAGCATGGCCTTAATGGTTTCGATAAAAGGGGAGTGGATGCTTCTGAAATTTTCGGCTGCTTTCTGAATTTCGGTTTCACCAATTCCGTTGTTGCGCATTTGCTCCATTCCTGATAAAACAAATGATTCAATGTATTCCGGGTTTATAAACTTAAAAAAAATAAAAGTGAAAACCGCTATGGTGGCGGCACAGGCAGAAACTACCGCCATTCCATTTTTAAAACCATAGCCGAAAGTATAAAAGCCGTTTAATTGGGGCGATGAAATTTTTCGGAGGTAAAGGAATACCGCAACAATTAAAATTATTGCCGTAGCCCCAAGAGAATACATTCCCGAAGATTTTTCGGAAACTCCTGTAAAATACTCGGCATAAAAAATAATTCCGGAAATAATTCCTCCCGCAATTCCATATTTGAGAGATGCTTTCATATTTTTTGGATTTGATCTGACCGGTTCGGGGGTTTCCAATGGCGGGGAGTTTTAGCACTAAACTTCATTCGGAGCACTGAACTTCCACTTTGCACAATTGTGTCCCCGAAGCAAGGAACACCCGCTATTGCAGACCCCTTGTTATGTGCTGTGCTTCTTCTCATTTGTCAAAAGTAAGTTACACAATTCGGCAATGCTTTTTTTATTCTCTCCATTTCTGTCGCACTAATATTGTTACCTGCCAATCCTAGGGATTTTAATTTTTTGAGTTGTCCGATGTTGTTGGGAAGTTTGGAAATGTTGCAACCATTCAAACCTAAAGTTTCCAAATTCTCAAGTTTAACTACATTGTCAATATTTGAAAGTCCGCTGTTGTCGTCTAGAACAAGCGATTTTAGATTTTTTAATTCTGTCAGTTCAATTGGAATTTTACTTATTGCATTTACATTTAGTTGGAGCGTCTTAAGTTGCTTTAGATTTTTAATTTGAACTGGGATTTCATTAATCATCCAACATTTCGTAATGTCATTTCCTTTGTCGTCCACTTCCCTGTAGTCGCAGTCCATTCCTTGAATTGATAAGTGTTGCAAGTTTGTCATTTGAAAAACACTGTCTGGAATATACCTGCTTTTTAATTGAGCTGTCGAAGCGTAATACATTGTCGTGGTGTCAGAACTTAGTTGTTTGTCAAAACCAGTTTGATTAACTGTCTTGTCTGTCGTTGTCGATGAACAACTGATAGCGAGCAAAACTGTCCCAATTGTTAAACTATTTGTCATTGTTCGTAGTGTCGATTTAGCAGTGCACATAACGCTTGGCGGGTTTAAGAAGTGCGGGATTAAAACGCACATTACTGTCCGCCAACACAAAACTAAATAAAATGAATGAAACAAAATACAAGCAAGTCAGCCCGCATTTCTTAAACCCGCTGTTAGCACCCGTTTTTCTTTCATCTGTTTGTCTGTCCGTTATTAAAAATAAAATTGTCAAATTAAAAAGTTATTTATGATTGGTCTGATTGAATATTTGAATTGTTGGATTTTTTCTTATGTCTGTCAAAGGAGAACTTTAAGAGAAAGTCAGTTACTTGGTATTTCAAGCCAGTCGTCAAAAACGCAACGGAAATTAAAACAAAAAGTGTCCAGTGGAAACAATAACCTAAATAAAAAAATAACGAATGAAAAATTATTGTCTCGGCAAAAACAAAAAGATTAATAAGTGCTTTGTCCTCCATCCCGTCAATGAGTTCAAGGTTGTCGCTGGAAAAACAGTAAAGTAAAAAATCTTTTGGAATAGTTATGGCAGCGAATAAATACCAAGTAATTGTCAGGGCGAAAGTTGTCATTAAAGTAATTGTCAGTCCGTGAGCAGTAAGAAAATTAGGATTGAAAAAATAGATTGTCAAAAACCAAAAGTTAAAAGAACTAACAAAAGCAATGAAAGCCGTCAGATATGGAATTTTAATTTTTGATAATGCAGTAATTGTCTGATGTAAATTGAAATTTATTTTCATTGTCTGATAGGTTTTAAGTATTTGTCCGAACGAAAAATTGTCTATGGAAAACTGTCGTCATAAAATGGGTGCTAACAATCAAATTTCTGCCCTTTGAATTTTGGGCTTGAAATTTTGGACTTGAGGCTTTATTGATTTCTTTTGAAGTTTCCATCATTAATAAAGCGGCCTTTTCTTTATCATTCCTCCTTTTGTATCATTTATGCTATGTGTAATAACAAAAGCCGAGGAGTCTATTTTCTCGATTTCGTTTTTCAATTTCTGAAGTTCGAGGCGGGTAACCACGGTGAAAACAATATCAATATATGGGCTGCTTTCTCCACGTTTCCCAAAGCCTCTTTTTCCGTTGTAAATGGTAACACCCCTTCCCATTTGTTCAATAATCATTTTCCGTACCCGTTCGCTTTTTTCCGATATTACGGTAACTCCGGTGTATTCTTCAATTCCCTGAATTATGAAATTCACAGTGCGGGAGGCGGCAAGGTAAGTTAATATTGAGTAAAGAACAGGTTCGATTTTTAAAACAAAGATACCGCAGGAAAATATTATTATATTTATAAAAAGAATTACATCACCAATAGTCATACCTGTTTTGCGGCTGGTGTAAAGTGCCAGCACTTCAGTGCCATCAATTACGCTTCCTCCCCTTACAGAAAGGCCGATGCCGGCTCCTAAAAAAAAACCACCGAAAACAGCTACAAGAATTTTATCATCAGTAATTTTTGGAAAATTCATTAGGTATAGGCAGAGGGCAAGACCGGCAATGGCGGCCAGGGTTTTTATTGCAAATACTTTTCCGATTTGAGTATAGGCAATGATGATAAAGGGGATGTTAAAAATAAATATTAAAAGAGAAATATTTACTCTGGAGGAAAAACTTACAAGCAATGAAATGCCTGTAACACCACCATCAATAAAACCATTGGGAAGGAGAAAACCTTTTAATCCTAGTCCGGCAGAGAGGATACCAAGTATAATGAAAAAAAAATCAAGAATTGGCCGTTTCAATTTTAATTCCCGATATTAAAATGTTTCCCCGCGGACCCATCCACCTTTTTTAATTCTGCAAGAATTCCTGAAAGGTTTTTTTTCTGAAGAATGGTCAAATCGAGTTTACTGCGTAATTTTATTAATTCTTCAGAGGAGGTTTTATTTTTTTCTTCCCTTGAAATTTTTTCATTCAGAAATAATTCTCTTTTTGAATATTCGCTTTCAAGATTATTGAGGGCCTGAAGGGCATAGATTTTAATATAAAAAGTTTTATCGGTTTCAATGGTTTTTTTCAGCAAATCAATTCCCCTGTTAACTG
>JAHEZO010000251.1 GCA_023250995.1 Flavobacteriales bacterium
ATATACCAAGGCAATTAAAATAAATATGGCCAGGAGCACAAATTTCCTATCATCATAGCTTTTATTCATAATGCCCACGAAAATGAAGAAGTAATAATTTCGCTGTAATGCAATTGAAAAAAAGAATAAACAAATCTTTGTTGAAAGGTAGAGGGATTTAAGGGGAATTTGGGTTAGGAGTTTATGGGTTAAGGACTGATGTTAGGCACATCTCTATTTCAAATAACAAATAACAATAATCAAATTGCAAAAAAATTCCAATGACCAATAAAGAAAATTCTAAACCGCTAAAGAAGATTTTTTCGACAATAATCGAAAAATCAAGTTAGCAGACGGTTTGGTAATTGAAATTTTGATATTGAATTTTATTTGTATTTTGATATTTGTATTTTGGAAATTAATGTTTTTGCTTAACCTCAGTTAATGAGTTATGGGTTTAAGTTACAACGGGTGAATAAAAAAAATTTATTATTTAATCATCACTCCCCTCTTATTTAATATTGGCACCAGGGTAAAGTTTTCTTCACGAATTGATTCGGCCACAAAAACGTATTTTTTATCATACATAATTTTATTTTGATAAAAGCTCACCCAGAATTCATTTCCAATAGAAAACAAATCTTCGGGTAAAGGTTCAATTTTGGCAAATGATTTTGCTTTAATAACATCCAGAAAGTGACGCAGGACAGAGGTTTTAACATCTTCCCCGTTTTTAATTCCGTATCCCCTGGTTGACACCAAAACACCCTCAATCGGAACATCCTTAAAATTAACAAGATAAGCATACCATAAAATTTCTCCATCCGGAATTTCTTCCTTTACAATGGCAACGCCAATATCTTCTACTTTAGGTGGATGAATGTCTTTTTGCATAAAATCCAATTCTGAAAAAGAACTGCTAATATACAAATGGTAAATAATTAATTTTTTGAAGGAGGGGCAAGGTCCAGGGCAAACGCATGAAAAAAATTTATTTCACCCCCTTCGGGGTTTTTTGTGTCGGCTTATGTCTCTGTTCCTATAATAATGGCATCCCTTCGGGATTATAAAGTTACTAAAAACTCCGAAGGAGTGTAATAATTATAAAAAATAATCATTATGGATTGAACATAAACTCCGAAGGAGTGGAATTATTTCGGTAAAAAATTTTCATGCGTTTGCCCTGGAGTAAGGTCAAATTCAAATAATCCTGAAAGGTGCTTAATAATATATTCTTTTACAAGGAACATGTCTATTTTTTTGCCAAGTTCTTTTTCCAGAGAAGTTACTCCTTTATTTGCAATACCACATGGAATAATATTTTGAAAATAACTAAGATCGGTATTAACATTAAAAGCAAAACCATGCATGGTTACCCAACGGCTGCAACGAACTCCAAATGCACAAATTTTTCTGGCTTTTCCGGGAATTTCGGGGTCGAGCCACACTCCGGTTTGTCCGGGGGTGCGTTCACCGGTTATTCCAAATTCGGCCAAAGTCCTGATGATTGATTCTTCCAGAAAACGCAGGTATTTATGAATATCAGTAAAGAAATTATCTAAATCGAAAATGGGATAGCCCACAATTTGTCCGGGACCATGATACGTGATATCTCCCCCTCTGTTTATTTTGTAAAATGAAGCCTTTTTTTTATTTAATTGTTCGGTATTAAGCAATAAATGATTTGACGATCCGCTTTTTCCCAGAGTGTACACATGAGGGTGTTCACAGAAAAGCAAATAATTGGGAGTGGGTAGATTGAAATCGGAAGATGGGAGTTGGATGCCGGAGGAGGAAACAAGAGATTCAGATGCAGCTTTATTTGAACGGTTTTTTACCTTTATCGAAACCACTTCATTAAATAATTTTTCCTGATAATCCCAGCCATCTTTATAATCAATAAGGCCTAAATCGCGGAGGATAACTTTACTCATAAATTAATTTTTATAAGGCAAAATCTCAAATAATAATTTCTTCATCATTCTCAATGTATGCAATTACATATTTCTTTTTGAAAGTTGCACATCTGTAGCCCTCCTATTTCCAAAATTTATAGGAACATGGCCTTTGTTTTACTCGAGTATCGCTAAGACTTACAAAAAAAGCAAAAGCCTTTTCAACAAAATTTTTAGCAGCAAGAGGAAATCCTTCGGCCTCAATAAAATAAGCAACATAAGATACCTCCTCAACAGCTTTGTCAAAAATGGTTACCTTTCTTTGTGCCATTTTTCGATGAGGGAAAAGGCGAGTTTTTTGCCTTCCGGTAGGGAAAGTTTTCTTGCAGAAGGAGTTTTTTTTTAGGCATTTTCAAGAAGTTTGCAATATTCCTCCTTCTCTAAAACAACATATTCTTTTTCCTTAATTATTAATGTGCCCATTTGATTCAAATTTAACAAAGATAACTATATTTAATAATTATATTTTAGCCAATTCACCCTTTAAAAAATCAATCACTTTTACTTCGGTTGAATCTATGTTTTTCAAATCGGCCAGAAACTGTGAAACCCAATCGCAAAGGTGAATTAAATAAAGAGCATTTTCTATTTTAGAATTTCCTTTGGAATGAATTTCAACAACGGTGGATGTTTTTTTTGAAATAATTTCTTTGTTTATTTCCATCCTTTTCTGGCTTCTGGAATAATCGGAACCATTGCGGAGAATTACCACTGCCAGGTTTTCGTTTTTCTCTACCCATCCTACCAATTCATTGTGGTTCATTTCGGGTATGGCATGGTGCCAGCAAAGCATTTTCGAATTTTCATTAATCTGCTGCCGGAACCGGACGGATACTCCCTCTATAGAGGCATCAGAATAAATTACCGGGATTTTATTCAGAAGTTTTCCGGCAATATTTTTAGCTTCTTCCAGAATTTTTCCTTCCTCCGTTTCAATTAAATCAATGGCGCTTTTTATATCTTTAATAACATTTGATGAAATGATTTTAAAGAAACCAAGCACATAAAAAAGCTGAACAAAAGGAAATGCAAAGGCCGAACGGGGCGGAAATCCGGGAGGGATAAGAATAAAATCAAGTCCGTTTTTTTTTGCAATTTCAACCACCTCACCTCCTGAAGAGATACAAACTATTTTGGCTTTTTTCTCCATGGCAAATTTCATTGCACTCAGGGTTTCTTCTGTATTACCTGAATAAGAACAAATAATCACCACTGTATTTCCATCTACAAAAGCCGGTATAAAATAATCTTTTGAAACTGTTATGGGTACCCTGGCTTCGCCCGAAACAATTTGAGAAACAATGGTTCCTCCAATGCCAGAGCCCCCCAATCCGGAGATTAAAATATTTTTTATGCTGTATGGCGGCTGATGGAGAATGGCCGATTCCCCAATAGAAATGGCTTCAGTTAGATGTTTTGAAAAATTTGCAATAAGCTGTTTCATGGTAATTTTATTTTGAGGCAAATTTCGTAAAAAAACAAATGCCGCAGATTGCACCAATTGGCACAGATTTTATTCACAGATGAAATTAATTTAACCAGGGATTTTTATGCATAACCTTCATTAGATTTCTTCCTCTATCTTTGCCCGGTTTTATTTTTCACTTTAAAAAAATTAATTTTTATTTATGACAGAGCAGGAAATAATAAGGCGCGAATCGCTGAAAAAAATTATCCAGGCAGGAATTAATCCCTATCCTGCCGATTTGTATGAAGTGAATGTTTCGGCAAAAGAAATTCACGAAAATTATGAAAGGGAAAAGCTGGATTTTAAAAATGTAAGTATAGCCGGCCGATTAATGAGCAGGCGCATAATGGGAAAAGCTTCTTTTGCTGATCTCCAGGATTGTTCCGGAAGAATTCAGCTATACATAAACCGGGATGAAATTTGCCCCGGTGAGGACAAGCTTTTGTACAATGAAGTTTTTAAAAAACTGCTCGACATTGGAGATTTTATTGGAGTAACGGGTTATGTTTTTACCACCCAGATGGGAGAAACAACCATTCATGTTCAATCACTTAAATTATTGAGTAAAGCTTTAAAACCTCTGCCAATAGTTAAAGTGGATGAGGAAGGCAAGGCCCATGATGAAGTAACCGACCCCGAATACCGTTACCGGCACAGGTATGTGGATTTAATAGTAAACTCAGCATCCAAAGACGTTTTTGTAAAAAGGGCAATGCTCATGAATTCAATGCGAACCTTTTTAACAAACAAAGGGTATCTTGAAGTAGAAACTCCCGTGTTGCAGCCCATGTATGGCGGAGCTGCCGCAAGGCCATTTAAAACCCACCACAATGCCCTCGACATACCACTTTACTTGAGAATTGCAAATGAACTATATTTAAAACGGCTTATCGTTGGGGGCTTTGACGGGGTATATGAATTTGCAAAAGATTTCCGCAATGAGGGAATGGACCGGTTTCACAACCCGGAATTTACGCAGATGGAACTTTATGTGGCCTACAAAGATTATGAATGGATGATGAACCTGGTGGAAGAAATGGTAGAGAAAATTGCGGTTGATATTCACGAAACCACTGAGGTGAAAGTGGGTGAACAGATAATTAATTTTCAGAGGCCCTGGAAAAGGTTATCCATGTATGAAGCAATTCACCAATTTACAGGAGTTGATGTTTCGATGATGGATGAAAAACAAATGGGAGAAACTGCCAGAAACCTGGGGATACATGTAAATGAAAAAATGGGAAGAGGAAAAATTATTGATGAAATTTTTGGTG
>JAHEZO010000105.1 GCA_023250995.1 Flavobacteriales bacterium
CTTAGCATTTCGGCATGCCGTTTTCCTATGTGTCCCTGGCCAACAACAGCGAATTTTATTTTATCCATAAATTATTTTAAAAATATTTTTACTGTTCCGTTTTTAAAAAAATATTTTTCTTTTGATTCGGGGCAAACGGCAACTCCTTTTTTATCAAATTTTAACCTGTGTCCGTATTTGCTCATCCAACCAATTTGTTTGGCAGGGTTTCCTACCACCAAAGCAAAATCAGGAACTTCTTTGGTTACAACCGCACCGGCCCCGATAAAAGAATATTCACCGATGTTATGGCCACAAACAATAGTTGCGTTGGCCCCGATTGTGGCTCCTTTTTTCACCAGGGTAGTTTCATATTTTCCTCTCCTTACCACTGCACTACGAGGGTTGGTAATATTTGTAAATACCATGGAAGGCCCGAGGAAAACATCCTCTTCACAAACAACTCCGGTATAAACAGAAACATTATTTTGAACTTTCACATTTCTGCCCAGCACAACCCCGGGCGAGATAACCACATTTTGACCAATGTTACAGTTTTCGTTAATTTTACAATCGGACATGATATGGGAAAAATGCCAGATTTTTGTTCCTTTTCCTATGGAACAACCATTATCAATAATTGCAGTTGGGTGTGAAAAATATTTTTTTTCCATAATTAAATCACTTTTTGTTAACCGGATATTCTGCCTTGGGTGAAGGCCTGGTGGCAGAAAGCGGTTTGCGGCTAAAAAAATCGGGAGTTTTCAAAATATACCCCACTGTAAATCCGGTAGTCATTGTAAGGGGAAATCCCTCCCCAAAAAAGAAGTGGCTGTATCTTCGGGGATCATAGTCTGTCCAATTATTAGTAATGTTGGAGGGCTTGCCAATACTTGTGGTGCTTTCAAAGCTATACCCCCCACCGGCATACCAAGAAACAGTAATTGAATTTCCGAAAATAAATTGCCGTCCGTAAATAAGATTCAAAACAACCGATTGGTATTGTTTTGTATAAGAAACCGTACCTTTTGGCCAGGGATACCTACCCGTATCTGCAAAATTGGTGGTATTCATTAAATGCAATATCATCTCCACTTTGAGGTACCTCCCTTTCAGAGGATGAGAATAGCGGGCACCCTCAATTTCGATGTCTGATGAACTACCCAGAAGAAACTTTGGCCCGAACCGCAAAAAGGCCCCTCTTGGATTTCTATTCAAAATGGTGTTTGTTTTTTTAATTCCCACACCAATGATTCCCGCACCAAGTTCCCAGTTAAACCCGGGTTTGTTCATCCATTCATAAGTAAAAGCCATATGGCTGTTTAGGGGAGAGAAAAAATGAAATTTTATGGAGCTGTTTTTATCTAAAATCAATTTATTTGAGGTGCTGTATGGATCGGCTTTTTGTTCGTAAACCGTTTGTCCTTCAATGGTAATGGATTTGATTTCGCTTTTTTTCATGGTTATCGTAGGGCCATCGGGATTGTTGTATAATTTCATTTTTACTTCATTCACCCCGATGTCAAGAACTTTAACCTTAATTATGCTGTCATCAATTTTTACAATTATATCCTCTTTTGCCGATGCTTTTCCGTCCAAAACAGTTTGCCCTCCTACTTTAAGGGTTTTTACATTTGATTTCTCAATGCTAATGATGGGCCCCTGAAGGTCATTGTTAAGTTTGTACTTAATTTCTTTAATTCCGATTTCTATAATTGTGGCCTTAATAACATCGCCTTTTTGCGTTACAATTGTATCCTGAGAGTGGGCAAGAAGGGCACAAAAACAAAAAACCATTGTAAAAATATTTTCAAATTTCCGAATCTTCATGCTTGCTTTTACTTCAACTTATGAAATATAAAAATTAACCATTCCGGGTAACATAATTAATTATCCAAATTATCTCATCACATAAGAATCAAAACTTTTATGTTCAGCTTTGTTCAATTCCTCCGAGGAAAGAGATTTAAAATAATCATACGTAATTTTCAAACCCATTTCACGCGAAATTTTCGGCTCCCATCCCAAAATTTTTTTTGCCAAAGAAATATCCGGTTGCCTTTGTTTGGGATCATCCACAGGCAATGGCCTGAAGACCAATTTTTGTTTGGTGCCTGTTAATTTAATAATTTCTTCACCGAATTCTTTTATTGTAATTTCATTCGGGTTTCCGATATTTACCGGTAAAGAATAATCACAAAAAAGAAGGCGGAAAATTCCTTCCACCAAATCATCAACAAAACAAAAAGACCGGGTTTGAGACCCATCGCCAAAAATGGTTAAGTCCTCCCCCCTTAATGCCTGCCCGATAAATGCGGGTAAAACGCGTCCGTCATTCAATCTCATCCTGGGGCCGTAGGTATTAAAAATCCTAACTATCCGGGTTTGCAGACCATGATAAGTATGGTATGCCATGGTAAGTGCTTCCATAAATCTTTTTGCTTCGTCATAAACTCCCCTTGGGCCAATTGGGTTAACATTTCCCCAGTAATTTTCTACTTGTGGATGTACTAAAGGGTCGCCATAAACTTCGGAAGTGGAGGCCACCAGAATTCGCGCTTTTTTTGATTTTGCCAGGCCAAGGCAATTATGGGTTCCAAGAGAGGATACTTTTAAGGTTTGAATTGGAATTTTAAGGTAATCAATGGGGGAAGCCGGTGAGGCAAAATGGAGAATGTAATTTAAATTTCCTTCAATTTTAATATGCCGGGTAACATCATGGTGGATAAAAGAAAAATTGGAATTATCAGAAAGGGAGGAAAGATTTTTTAAATCCCCTGTAATTAAATTATCCATGCCAATTACCGAAAACCCTTCCCGTATAAAACGATGGCAAAGATGCGAGCCCAAAAATCCGGCCGCACCGGTAATTAAAACTTTTTCGGTGACCATTATCCGTTTTTTATTGTTTCTCTTCCTATGGAATAATATGAATATCCCAGTTCATTCATTGCCTCGGGGGAATATAGATTCCGCCCATCAAAAACAACTTTATTTTTTAGCAGTGAATTCATTTTGGCAAAATCGGGGGTTCGGAAAACGGCCCATTCGGTGCAAATGAGCAGGCAATCTGCATCCTTGAGGCATTCGTACTGGTTGGCCGAAAAGGAAATTTTTTCTCCCATTTTTTTTCTCACATTATTCATTGCTTCGGGATCGTAGGCAAAAATTTTCGTCCCTTCACGCAGCAATTCTTCAATGATAAAAAGAGCCGGGGCTTCCCTTATATCATCGGTATCGGGTTTAAAAGCAAGGCCCCATACAGCAATTTTTTTACCTTTCAAATCATTATTAAAAAAAGATTTAATTTTAGGAACGATGCTTAATCGCTGGGAATCATTCACCTCCATTACCGACTTTAGAATTTTGAAATCATATCCGGCTTCGGTAGCTGATTTAACCAATGCCTGAACATCCTTTGGGAAACAGCTTCCGCCATAACCTATGCCGGGGAATAAAAATCTTTTCCCTATCCTGGTATCGGATCCAATGCCTGCGCGTACCTGGTCAACGTTGGCGCCCAGAATTTCGCAGAGGTTTGCAACTTCATTCATAAATGAAATTTTGGTGGCAAGGAAAGAGTTGGCCGCATATTTTGTAAGTTCAGCAGAAGCCTCATCCATAAAAATAATGGGATTCCCCTGGCGAACAAAGGGAGAAAACAAATCGCCCATTACCTTTCTTGCCTTTTCGGAAGATGTTCCTATTACTACGCGGTCTGGCTTCATAAAATCATCCACTGCAAAACCCTCTCTTAAAAACTCAGGGTTGCTTACCACATCAAACAAGGCTTCCTTAGATTTTCCAAAAGGGTTTGAACTTTCTTTCATGCCTGCCTGAATGGTTTTTTTCACCTTTTCTGCAGTTCCCACAGGAACCGTGCTCTTATCCACAATTACTTTATAAGAATTAATAAGTTTCCCAATTTCTTTTGAAACCCCCAGGATATAAGATAAATCAGCACTTCCGTCTTCATCGGGGGGAGTGGGTAATGCAAGGAAAATTATTTCAGAATTATCCAGAGCATCCTTTAAAACTGTAGTAAAGACAAGCCGCCCTTGTTTGATGTTCCGTTCAAAAATAATATCCAGGTGTGGCTCATAAATGGGAATAACTCCCGATTTCATTTTTTCCACTTTTGCCGAATCAATATCCACGCAAATTACCGAATTACCCATTTCTGCCAAACAGGTTCCGGTTACCAATCCTACATATCCTGTACCTACAACACCAATTTTCATGGTTTAAATTTTTTCAATGACCACCGGATTTGACATCTTATGCTTTTGTAAGGTGATGCCTTTTCAACATTGAATGAAATTCAAAATATTCATTCAAAATTTTTGGTTGAACAATTAACCGGAAGTCCTCTCTTTTAAAAAATAATTTTTCCCTCTTTTATTATTTGATATTATAATTCGGCCGTTTCCGTAAAACTTTAACAAACCACATTCAACGCATTTAATTTAAAAATTAAACAAATACAGTAGATTTCTTTTCCGAGAATTCCACTATTGAATCACAAATATATTTTAATTGATCCTCACTCAGTTCAGTGTGCATGGGCAATGAAATTACTTTTTCCATCAAATCTTCTGTAACCGATAAATCCCCTTGCCTTTGGTCGAGGTTTTTAAATCCATTTTGAAGGTGAATGGGAATGGGGTAGTAAACATTTGCCGGAATTCCTTTTTGTTCACAATATTTGAGCAAATCATTCCGGTTAACCCCATTAAGTTTTAAAGTGTACTGATGAAAACCATGATTGGATTTTTCGAATCTGGCAGGAATTTGAAAGCCCCTCAGATTTATGAATGCCTTATCATAATATGCGGCCGCATTATTTCTTGCAGAAACGTACTGGTCAAGATATTTGAGTTTAATCCTCAGGATAGCAGCTTGTATTGAATCGAGCCTTGAATTTACTCCAATAATATCATGAATGTATTTTTCGGATTGTCCGTGGTTGGAAACCATTCTTATTTTCTTTGCGAGTGAGTCATCATTGGTAAATATGGCGCCTCCATCACCAAAAGCTCCCAGATTTTTAGAGGGGAAA
The DNA here is from genome assembly GCA_023250995.1 of Flavobacteriales bacterium. Classification (GTDB taxonomy): domain Bacteria; phylum Bacteroidota; class Bacteroidia; order Flavobacteriales_H; family JAHEZO01; genus JAHEZO01. The sequence continues at coordinate 5,039 of JAHEZO010000105.1, forward strand.
AATGAAGTGCAACCTATGGTGCCCATTGTTCCGGCTTTCTTTTTTGTTCCATCCGAAAATGTATAAACCGAGCCGAGTGCCTGGGCTGCATCCTCAATTACGGCAATGTTATTTTTTTCTGCAATTTTTAATATGGGCTCCATATCAGCACAAAGACCATATAAATGAACGGGAATTATTGCTTTGGTATTGGCGGAAATAAGTTTTTCAACTTCGCCCGGCTTAATTGTAAAAGTGTCGGGGTCAACATCGGCAAAAACAGGTTTCAGGTGAAGAAGCGCTATTACTTCTGCCGTAGCTATATAGGTAAAACTTGGGGTAATTACTTCATCGCCCGGCTTAACATCAAGGGCCATTAGGGCAATTTGTAAAGCATCTGTTCCATTGGCGCAGGGAATTACATTTTGCACTTCAAGGTATTTCTCAAGGTCTTTTTGAAAAGCGGCAACCTCTGGGCCATTAATGAAAGCTGAACTCCGCACAACGTTAAGGATGGCAGCATCAATTTCATCTTTGATTTTTTCATACTGACCATTCAGGTCAACAAGCTGGATTTTTTTCATTTTTTTGATGGAATGGATTAATAACGGAACGTTTCCAACGGTTATTTTTAGGACGCGAATATAATTAAATTTGCAGCAATTTTTCACCCCGGGAAGCATTACATTATTTTTGTGAAATTGCAAAACAAAAAGCACTTTTTTATATACCTAAAGGCGGGAAAAATTTCCGGATATGCCATTAATTTTGCCCTGATGTTTTTTTTTTCGGTTTTATTAATGGGGCAGATAAATGTTAAGGACTCCTCCATTTTTACCCCCTTACTCGGATTTTCTTACGCCTATCAGATTCCGGGTTTTGATTTGAAAAAAAGCTTTGGACCAAATTCGAACTTAGGCGGGAATTTTCTGGTGAAAACAAAAAATAACTGGCTCGTTGGAGTAGACGGTACATTTTTGTTCGGAAGCGAAGTTAAAGACACAACCATTCTGGATAACCTTAAAAATTCACAGGGATGGATTATTGACCAGAATGGAGAGGAAGCAGAAATTTTACTTTATGAGAGGGGATATACTCTGGCGGCAAGAGGAGGTAAACTTTTTTCATTTAACAAGCCAAATCCTAATTCAGGAATTGTATTTCTTTCGGGACTGGGATTTCTTCAACATAAATTGCGGATTGAAATAACCGGAAATAATGTTCCCGAGTTAACGCGGGATTACCGAAAGGGCTATGACCGTTTGTCCAATGGCTTTGCGCTTTCACAGTTTTTGGGTTATCAATATTTAGGAAACTGGCGGTTGATAAATTTCTTCGGAGGGGTTGAAGTTACAGCCGCCTTTACAAAGAACCGCAGGGGATATAATTATGATACTATGAAGGCCGATAACCAAAGCCGTACCGGTATTCTCTATGGAATCAGGTGTGGGTGGATTTTGCCCCTTTATAAAAAAATACCTCAGGCGTTTTATTTTTATTAGGCCATGGGCTTCATTGATTTTTTCAACCTTTTTAAGCAATGAACACTTTGTATAATATTTCCATTTTCATTTACAGGTGGATGATTTTCATTGCCTCCTTTTTTAATAAAAAGGCAAAAAAATGGCACGAAGGAAGAATTAATGTTTTTTCTAAATTTAACAATGCCCTTAGAGAAAAACCTTTAATTGGAATCGAGAAATTAATCTGGTTCCACTGCGCTTCACTGGGCGAATTTGAACAAGGCCGGTCTTTGATCGAAAAATGGAAAAGAGAAAATGTTACATGGAAAATCCTGATAACCTTCTTTTCTCCGTCCGGGTATGAAATCAGAAAAAATTATCCTCTTGCCGATTTTGTATTTTACCTGCCCGCTGATTCAAAATCAAATGCGGCAAAATTTATTAGGGCATTTAATCCATCCATTGCAATTTTTGTAAAATATGAGTTCTGGTTTAATTATTTAAATGAGCTGAGAAAAAAGAATATTCCCACTTATTTGATATCTGCCAATTTCAGGGCCGGTGATCATTTTTTTAAATGGTATGGAGGTTGGTTCAGAAATATGCTGAAAATGTTCACCCATGTTTTTGTGCAAAATGAAATTTCGGCAAATCTGTTGAAAGGCCTTTCCCTTAGAAATGTTTCGGTAAGCGGGGATACCCGTTTCGACAGGGTTTGGGCAACATCTAAAAATGCCGAAGAGATTCCTTTGGCAAAAAGATTCAAACAAAACAAAAAATGTCTGATAGCAGGAAGCACATGGGAAGCAGATGAAAAAATAATTTCAGCAGCGTTTAGAGGAGATCGCGTTTCTGATTTGAAGTTAATTATTGCTCCGCACGAAATTCATGAAGACCGGATTAATTCTGTGGTTCAAACTTTTTCATCATTTAAAACACTTCGGTTTTCAAAAGCCAATGACCAAAACATATTTGATGCTGAGGTATTAATTATTGATAATATCGGAATGTTATCGCGCTTATATCTGCATGGCGATATTGCTTTTGTTGGTGGGGCTTTCGGGAACTCCCTGCATAACATACTTGAACCGGCTGCATTCGGGTTACCGGTAATTTTCGGACCAAACCATCAAAAATTCTGGGAGGGGAAAGCACTCATTGAAAAGGGGGGGGCTTTCGACATTTGCAATGCAGAAGATTTGAAAGATAAAATAAATTTCCTGCTTCGGGATGAAATGATTTTAAAGATCGCTTCGGAAATGAGCCGGAATTTTGTGCGTTCAAATACAGGGGCAACTGAAAAAATAATGGAGGAGATACTCAGGGAAATTTCCGATTTGAGAAAATCAGGTGAGTAACAATGTGTGCTTTTTTGGCTAATCCCTCCAGGGGAGGGTACTAAAGCACAAAATGCAAAATCCCACTAATTTTATTAATTTAATTCTTACTGATTAATTATTTCTGCTCCTGAGTTGAATCCGGAGCCGAAATAGAACTGTCAGATGCCATTGACTGCGCACTGTCAGTTGGAACCGCTTCAGCCGGAACTTCTTCTTTCTTGGGCTCTTCAACTGCAGGCTTGCTTTCAGCGGCTTTTGCCTCTGTAGATGGTGTTTCTCCGTGTTTCCCTAATATTTTATCCTTCATAAAATACCCGCCAACTCCCAAACCAACAACCAGAATTGAAACAATAATTATCAATATTAATTTCTTTTTCGATTTAGGTTTAGCAACCTCTTTGTTTTCATGGGAAACGGATGGTTCCTCTGCTTGCCCCTCTGCTTTATCTAAATGTTTCTTCTTGGGTTTTTCAGAAACAATCTTCAGTACATATTTATTGTGAAGATGCTCAAGAACAATGTTTTCTTGTCCTTTAAACTCCTGCGCAATTCTCGATACCAGTTTGAGTTTTGATTCTTTATGATGGTTAAAAAATTCCGTCAGCCTTGCCTCAAATTCCTCACTGCTGATTGATTCAGGATTGCTTTGCAACTCATTTGTTTCTTCGCTCATAATTAACAATTATTTGCAATGGATTCATAAAAAAATTACATTGGCAAAGATTAAAATAGAAAATGGAAAAAACAAATACTCAAATTTTTACCGGACTACCTTCCCTTTTTTTCTTTCTCCATCTTCGGCAATCGCAACTCCTTTTCTATTTCCCCCCTTACATTTTTCTTTCCCCCGGCCTCCATGGAACCTCTTTTATTTTTAAGTCCATTGATATTTTTCTGGAAAGAACAAAAAGGTAATCAGAGAGTCTGTTGAGGTATTTAATAATAATTTCAGGTACAAAGCTTTCCTCTGATAAGGCAATTACTCTTCTTTCTGCCCTCCTGCAAACACACCTTGCAATATGACATTGAGATACAAATGGGTGGCCTCCCGGCAAAACAAACCATTTCATTTCGGGAAGTAATTTATTCATTAAATCTATTTCATTTTCAAAAAGGAAAACATCCGTTTCTTTTAATTCCGGAATATTAATGCCCCTGTTGTTCTTTTCAATTTTCGGTTTTGCAAATCGCCCCTCAGGGTCGGTGGCCAGTATCGAGCCAATGGTAAACAATTGGTTTTGTACGCCAATAAGTATTTCTTTTGAATATAAATCAATATTTTGATCCTTTAAAAGCCCGATATGTGAATTAAGCTCATCTATGGTTCCGTAGGCTTCAATCCTTACATTATTTTTAGAAATTCTTTTTCCGCCAAGTAATGAAGTCTTCCCCTTATCGCCCGTTTTGGTGTATATTTTCATGGAAGAAAACTTTTTTTAATTACCCTTTTTTTTGATCTGACTCTACAAAACCATCTTTTACCCGAATAATTCTTTTCGCGTGAAGGGCTATATCCTCCTCGTGAGTAACCAGGATAACAGTATTTCCCTTTGCCTGAATTTCGGCAAAAAGGGACATGATTTCCAAAGAAGTTTTCGAGTCAAGGTTGCCTGTGGGTTCATCAGCAAGAATTATTGAAGGGTGGTTTACCATTGCCCTTGCAATTGCAACCCTTTGTTTCTGCCCTCCCGAAAGCTCATTTGGCCTGTGGTTAATTCTGTCGGTCAGTCCTACCTGATTTAATACTTCCCTTGCTCTTTCATCTCTTTTCATTTTCCCAATCCCGGAATATACCAAAGGAAGTCCTACATTTTCAAGAGCCGTATAACGCGGAAGGAGGTTAAATGTCTGAAACACAAACCCAATTTCTTTGTTCCTGATATCTGCAAGCTGGTTATCGTTCATTCGGCTTACATCCTTTCCATTTAGTCGGTATTCCCCCGAAGTTGGGGTATCTAAACATCCCAGCATATTCATTAAAGTTGATTTTCCCGAGCCGGAAGGACCCATCAGGGCCACGTATTCGTTTTTTTCAATTGATATTGAAATGGTGTGGAGTGCCCGCACAATTTCACTTCCTACAAAATATGTTTTCGAAATATTTTTTATTTGAATTAGTGATTCCAGAAAATCTTGAATTATTTATTATTACATTTCCACGAATTTCAAAGTTCTTTTTTGTCTCTCAGTTTCAATTTTCAATAAATATGTTCCTTGTCCCAGACCCCCTGAAAGAAAATCAATCGAATTCATTCCGGCAGCCATAGAGCTATTAAATATTGATCTCACCTTTCGGCCGGGTAAATCATAAACCTCAATTTTTATGCTTTCCATTTTTGTAAGATAAATTTGAATTTTCGAAGTTTTATTTATTGGGTTGGGAAAAATATTTGCATTGATATTCAAATCAAAAAGTTCGTTGGATGTAAGTGGGGCAGCAAAAACTGATGCTGAATAATCGCTGGCGCTGGTTCCGGTTTGATTATCGAAACTGGTTATTGAATAATAATATGCTGAATCTGGAGTGGGCGTATAATCATCATAGTTCAAATTGGTTGTACTTCCAAGATATTTCCAATGGCCGTCATTGCTGGTTGATCTGAAAATCCGGTACCCCCCTATCGGAAAGGTTCCCGGATTTGATGGCTGCCAGGTTAATGAATTGTGATCGGGAAAAGAGTTTAAATTTAATCCCTGGGGAATTGAAGGAACCACGATTTGAAATTTATGGCCAGCCACAATTTCAGCAAATCCAACTCCATCCACATTCTTGTTTTGGATTACTCCTTTTAAATTAACGCCCCCTTCCCAAAAACGAAATAAGGTTACATCAACTAATTGATCCTTAACCGGGGGGTAAAGGTCAACTGTAATGTCCTTAGCCGGGTTAATAAACCTCCACCCTTGTGAATAATATTTACCCTCACCCGGATCATACCAATATCCGGTACGTTCAAAAATAAAGGATGAAGAGGTGTCCTGGGAATCATCCGGATAAATTCCGCTAACTAGTCTCCATTCAGCCTTATAAGGTACGCTTGTTGAATCCGAAAAAATTTGCCAGATATTAAATTCTGCCGGGTTATTGGGTACTCCTAAAATCGTCCCGGGTTCATCGAGCTGAAGCGAAAACCATTCATAAAGATTGCTGCTGTTTACCCCAACGGTAAATGGTCCATACTGCCTGTCAATCCATGCTATCCCCGAAGTGATATTGTCTGTTACTCCCTTGTATTTAATTTTACCCTTAACATTCATATTTGAATAGGAATAATAAAATGAAGAATCTCCCTTGTCCCCTAGAGCTATATAACCGTTGGCACCAACTACCAATGGAGGTCTGTTGCTTGTAACGGTAACATCCAACCCATTATTATGTACGGGATCCTCTGCATGGTAAATGTAACTGTACGGAACCCCGTTTGCCTGATAAGTCCATTTTGAATAATCATTTACAGCATTAGGAGGAATTTTTGTGTAAGTTAAATCCCAATGGTTAAGTTGAAAATTCAAAACCGGAAATGCTTGCAAAACATCGTTATTAAATGATTTGTCTGTTTCAGAAGCAATATTGAAAATTCTCATATTGGCAAATCGGAAATAACATAACATTACACTGTATTTTTTGAAAGCAGGGGCTGAGCCGGTGAGGCTTAAATTAATGTACCACCATTCCGTGGAGGTGTTTGGGGCGGGATGATAACCGTCATCGGATGGAAAGTTTAGAAAGCTGTTCCCCGGAGCATAAGGATAGTTTTGCCAGTTTTGCCCGGATGAAATATCCACGCAAAAAAGAAAAACAAAAATAATTTGCAAATACTGAATTTGAGGGATAACCATTTTTCTAAAATTTCCAATTCCCCAACCCGAAATTTTTTGGTCTTCGCTGCAATGGGTTTCATATTTGGAATTTTGATTTTTGCAATTAATTATCATCAGGTATAATTTTATGGGTTTTTATTTTGAGGAATACAAAAATAAGATATATACCTTAACTGCTCAAATGATAATTAAGTTTAGTAAAAAATAATTTTGATTCTCTGGCGAAATTTCCGAAAGTCCCCTTTGGTAAAAAAATCTGGAGAAACATCCCCTTTGAATCATGCAAGTGGGGTGAGTAACCAAATATCTCTTCAATATTATATCGGTTTAAAAATGAAAATTTGGATAAAATCTATTTCAAATCCATTCAGAAACTCCCTTTAGTTATGCGAATTCTATATTTGCCCCAAATTTAAAATAATGTTAGTTGACCTTGAAAAAAAATACTGGCAATACCTTACCTTAATTCTCCTTGCTATTATTTGGGGAAGCTCATTTATCCTGATGAAGAGGGGCCTTGAAACTTTTTCTGATTCTGAAGTTGCCGCCTATCGGATTTTTATTGCATTCCTTGTGCTTACTCCTTTTGTTTTCCGGAATTATTACCACCTTAAACAAAAAGTCTTCTTTCCTCTGCTTTTAAGCGGAATTCTGGGAAATGCACTACCCGCTTTTCTGTTTACCAAAGCACAAACGGTCATTAGCAGCTCTCTTACAGGAATGTTAAACTGCCTAACCCCTCTTTTAACTCTGGTTATTGGAATCCTTTTTTTGGCCTGGAGGCAAATAGGATAAAAATTATTGGAATTTCAATAGGTCTTTTCGGAGCAATCGGCCTTTTTGTAAACGAAAACCTTCAATCCAAAAC
>JAHEZO010000106.1:0-9674 GCA_023250995.1 Flavobacteriales bacterium
GTAGAGAATGGAAGGGAAAAAGTTGAAGTCAATTTTTGCGTTATAATCCCGGATTCCCGAAAAAAGAGAGAATACAAAGTCTCCCTGACCGGCATTGAAACGAAACTTGTAGTCACTAAATACCAGAGTAGAATTAAGAAAAAGTTTATTGCTGAAAAGGTGATTCCACCTCAACGAAGAGGTTGCATTTCCCCAGGGAATGGAAACATTAAAGCCATTTTTTTTATTGTTGTAAGAAAAAACATCGCGACCAAAGTATCCGCTCAGAAACAAACGGTCTTTATCAGAAAGAATGTAATTAATCTTTGTATTAATATCATAAAAATAATAACCCGAACCTTCAAAGGGCTTTGCATTTTTTATGTGGGGAATAAATGGTTTCATCAAAACGTCAATATAGGTCCTTCGGGCCGAAACCATAAAACTGCAGGTATCTTTAATTATCGGGCCCTGTACGGTTAGCCTTGAGGAAATTAATCCGATTCCCCCATCCGCCTTAAATTGTTTGCTGTTTCCATCGTTCATAGTAACATCTAAAACAGAGGCGAGCCTTCCCCCATAGTTGGCGGGCATGCCCCCTTTAATCAATTCAATGTTTTTTACTGCATCTCCGTTAAATATTGAGAAAAACCCGAACAGATGTGCAGCATTGTAAACAACTGCCTCATCAAGCAAAATCAGGTTTTGATCCGGCCCCCCACCTCTTACATAAAAACCGGAATTTCCATCCCCTGCCGACTGAACTCCCGGCAGCAGCTGGATGGTCTTTAAAATGTCTACTTCACCCATAAAAGCAGGGATGGACTTGATTTTTTCAATGTTCATTTCAACCGTACCCATTTTGGCATCCTGAGTGTTTTTATCATCCCTTTCACCAATAATTTCAACCTCTTTGGTTAAAATGGCATTTGGAAAAAGTGAAATGTTTTGTTTTAAATCCTTTTTTAACTCCAGGTTGGCCGAAAAATTTTCATAGCCAAGATAAGAAGCAATAAGGGTATAATTTCCTTTCTCGAGGGTAATGGAAAAAAAACCATATTGATTGGACATGGTTCCTTTCATCAGCTCTTTTATATAAACATTTGCTCCTAGGAGAAACTCCCCGGTTTGGCCTTCCTTAACATAACCACTTACCGTATATTTTTCGGTAGATGATTTAATGCTGCTTGCTTTTTCCTGTGAATAAATTGGGAAAACAAAACAAAAGGCAATAAAATATAATAAAAAAATTTTCATTTTAAAAAATCAGGACGGCAAATTTAAAAGATAAACCGGATATTAAAATTGGGATTATTGAATCACTGCTGTTGGGCCAAGATAGCTATGGTCCTCGCAAAAATGTTTTTTAAGTCATAAGTCGTAAGTTTGAAGTTGGAGGTGTAGTAAGTCTTAATCCTTTTTTATGAGCTAAAAGATTGTACAACAATAAGCCTTAAAAAAACTAACTTTGCCAAATGGTTTTTATTAATAATTACGCTTGACCAATTTCATGAATCGTTTCCGGTTTCTTTTATTTCTGCTGTTTTTTATTTCCTGTTATAAAGTTCCCATTTCGGGAAGGAGGCAGTTGAATATGCTTCCCGAAAGCTCTATGATGAACATGAGTTATACCAGTTACCGGGGATTCCTCTCTAAAAACTCCGTAGTTTCAGTAAATGATGAAAGAACTCAAATGGTTCAGAGGGTAGGGGCCAAAATATCCAGTGCAGTAAAAAGATATATGGCGCAAAAAAAACTCTCAAAAAGGTTATCGGGGTATAAGTGGGAGTTTAATATGGTGGAGGATAAAACTGTAAATGCCTGGTGTATGCCGGGAGGAAAAGTTGTTGTTTATACCGGCTTACTGCCGGTTTCGAACGATGAAACCGGATTGGCCGTGGTAATGGGACATGAAATAGCCCATGCCATCGCACGCCACGGAAACGAAAGGATGAGCCAGCAACTTATTGTTGCCCTTGGAGGAATAGGTTTGGCAGTAGCAATGCAGGATAAACCACAGCAAACTCAGGATATTTTTAATTTGAGTTATGGGGCTACTTCTGCTCTTGGAATTTTAAAATATTCAAGGGTTCACGAAAGCGAAGCGGATAAATTGGGATTGGTATTTATGGCAATGGCAGGATATAATCCGGAGGAGGCAGTGGGGTTTTGGGAAAGGATGGCAAAAAGCGGAGGGGGAAAAATGCCCGAAATTTTAAGCACTCATCCCAGTGATGAAACAAGAATCAAGGATATAAAGGCCTATTTGCCAAAAGCCAAGGGTTTTTATACCCCGGGTTAAAATAACAGTTGATGTATTTTTCAAACTAGTTATTTGCTGATTTTGCACAATTTGGTTAATACTCTTTAGTCGTAAGTCAAAAGAGTTGTAAGTCATAAGTCAAAAAATAAGGATGAGGAATCATAAATTTAAAAAAATGCCTCTTGGTTATTTCAAATATTAATTGCAAAACCGATGAGTTTGAAAAATTATTTGTTGAATTGCAAAATCATTAATAACTGAAAAAACGGCTAAAGAAACTTACAACTTACGACTTACAACTTACGACTAAAAAATTAATTTAAGAGACCAGAAATATACTTTACCTAACACTTCAGTTAATTACTATACCCATGACCTTAACCACTATCATCCTTATAATCCTGTTGGGAATCATTCTTCTTTTACTTGAAATTTTTGTAATCCCGGGGGTTGGAATAACTGCCGTAATTGGAATTGCACTTTTAGGAATTGGAATTTATTTTGGCTATAAAATAAATAGTAATACAGGTCATCTTATATTTGCCGGGACTTTTCTGGTATCTGTGGCCCTTTTTACTTTATCTTTGAGAGCTAAAACATGGGATAGGGTTTCATTAAAATCCGAAATAGAAGGAAAGGTAAACCTGGTGGATGCGGAAATAAAAGCAGGAGACAAAGGAAAAACTGTTTCAAGGCTTGCCCCAATGGGAAAAGTAATTATTAATGGGCAATTTGCCGAGGCCGCTTCGCTAGGGGATTATATCAATGAAAACTCCGAAATTGAAGTAATAAAAGTAGAAGGAAATAAAATTTTTGTAAAAAACATTTAAACTAAACTAAACTAAACTAAACTAAAAAATCACCTATGAAAAATTTAATAAACATGGTTTTGCTTGCCGATTTCACTATTGGAATTATGATTGGGATTATTGTTGCTTCATTAATTGGATTGTGGATTTTATTTTATTTTATTCCCATTGGTTTATGGTTTCAGGCTACTATTTCTGGTGCAAGAATTTCATTGCTTCAGTTAATTTTTATGAGGTGGAGAAAAGTGCCGCCCTCCGTTATTGTGAATGCCATGATAAATTCAAAAAAGGCAGGTTTGAATTTAAGCTCTGACGAATTGGAAGCACATTATCTTGCCGGAGGAAAAGTTCAGGCCGTGGTAAACAGTTTGATTTCGGCAGATAAGGCAAATATAAACCTGAATTTTAAGGCAGCCACAGCCATTGACCTTGCAGGCCGGGATGTTTTTGAAGCCGTGCAGATGTCGGTAAACCCAAAGGTTATTACCACTCCAAAAGTTTCGGCTGTTGCAAAAAACGGAATTCAACTTTTCGTTATTGCCCGTGTAACCGTGCGTACAAATATTAATCAGCTGGTAGGCGGTGCAGGTGAAGAAACGGTAATTGCCAGAGTAGGGGAGGGGATCGTTACTTCCATTGGTTCGGCCCATGATCATCGTTCGGTGCTGGAAAATCCTGATACAATTTCTAAAACTGTTTTGGCAAAAGGTCTGGATGCGGGAACAGCTTTTGAAATTTTATCCATTGATATTGCCGACATTGATGTAGGTGAAAACATTGGGGCAAAACTTCAAACAGAACAAGCGAGTGCCGATTTGAAAGTGGCCCAGGCCAAAGCCGAAGAAAGAAGGGCAATGGCGGTTGCTTCAGAACAGGAGATGAAAGCAAAAGCACAGGAGGCAAGAGCAAAGGTTATTGAGGCCGAGGCGGAAATTCCTAAAGCCATGGCCGAGGCCTTCCGTTCCGGAAATCTTGGCATTATGGATTATTATAAAATGAAAAACATACAGGCCGATACCGAAATGAGAGATTCCATTTCAAAACCTCCTCAAAAACCCAAGGAAAATAAATAAACCGCAAACCGCACCCGTAGCTTAACTGGATAGAGCACATGACTACGGATCATGAGGTTGGGGGTTCGACTCCCTCCGGGTGCACAGAGCGCAAAAACCATTTTTGGATTTTTCTGAAAGTGGTTTTTTGTTTTGATTTTGAATAAATTGAAATTAGATCCATAAAATTTTTTAAGATGAACATTTCAGAAGAAAAAACCCCCACGGCTAAAACCGATTTGCAGGAAGAAATCGTAAAAGAAATTCACAGTATTGAAGCAGAATCAGAACATTTTGATGCTCCAATTTCGGAAGATGATCTTGACGGAATGAGTAAGGCACAGATGGCTGAAAAACTTTCTGAATATCTCGAATCGGAGGATGTAAATGCAATAATCCCTTTGGCTGAGAAAATCAAAAATAAGTTTGAAGAAATTATTAAAGATGAATATGAGAGAAAATTAAAAATTTTTATTCAGGATGGGAGCCCCTCCGAAGATTTTAAATCCAAACCCGATTCCCTTGAAATAAAAGTAAAATCTTTATGGAAAAGTTTGCTGAATAAAAAAACTTCTCAGAGAAAACACAAAGAATCTGTTTCTCTTGAAAATCTTTCAACCAAGAGAATGATAATTGAGGAATTAAAGGAAATACTTAAGGGCAATGAAAACTTTTCAGATTCGTACCATAAATTTCAGGCTTTACAAAGCAAATGGAGAGCAACAGGCAATGTACCCGCACAGCAGAATCAGGAACTAAAGGAAAGTTTTTTCTTTCTTACGGGAAAGTTTTATGACATGATGAAGATCAATAATGAACTTATTGAACTCCATAAAAAGAAAAATATTGAACTTAAAACGCAACTCTGTGAAAAGGCTGAGCTGTTAATAAATGAGCCTTCTTTGAAAAAAGCATTTGAAGGCCTTCGTTTTTTGCAAAAGGAATGGGCTGAAATCCGGAATCCTTCGAGGGAAGTGAAAGATAATTTATGGCAACGCTTTAAATTGGCCACCGATAAATTAATTGAAAGAAAAAATGATTATTTAAAAAAACAAAGGCAAAGGGAGGAAGCAAACCTTGCCACCAAAAATGGTTTATGCAGCCAATTGGAGCTGCTTTGCAATACGGAAATTATATCTCCCAAAACAGCCAGGGAGGCCGCTGAAAAGGAAAATGAAATTTGTGAATCATGGCAAAAAACGGGGTTTGTTCCTAAATCGGATAATGGTAATTGTTGGAAAAAATTTAAAACTGCCCGAAAAAATTTCCACCATATCCTTGATTCATTTTATGCAAAACTCAGGAGTGAATTCAGTGCGAATCTTGAAAAGAAAACCGAACTTTGTTTAAAAGCTGAAGCGCTTCAGGAAAGTTCAGATTGGGCTGCCACAGCCGAAAAATTAAAAAAGCTTCAGGCGGAATGGAAAAAAATCGGACCGGTGGCAGCAAAAGATTCCGATAATATCTGGAAACGGTTCAGAGCCGCCTGCGACCATTTTTTTACAAGAAAAAATAACCAGGTGATAGAAAGGGACAACCTTTTAAAGGCCAACATTAAGGTGAAAGAAACGATCATTGAAAAAACTAACCTTTTTGTTCCGGTACAGGAGTTAAAATTAAATCTTGACGCAATAAAAAAGTTTCAGGAAGAATGGTTAAAATCGGGTGAGGTTCCACCCAGAGAAACAGAAATCCTCAATAACACTTTTGGGAAATCTGTTGAAAATCTACTTCTGAGGGTAAAAACGGCAGCCAACCTTGAAGATAAAATTTTTTACCGCCTTAAGTATGAGCAAATGCTGAAATCTCAACATGGATTGGAACAAATTAAATCTGAACGGAAAGCATTGCAGGATAAAATCAAACAGTTGCAGGCAGAGGTTATCCAATTAGAAAACAATCTGGGTTTCTTTGGAAAATCAAAAAATGCAAATCCATTGATTTCAGAATATCTCGACCGGGTAGAAAAAGGCAAAATTGATATCAAGGAAATGACCACCAGATTAAAGTTTATTCCATCCGTTTAATGGATTCCCAAAATTTTCCTTTGGTAATTTACGGGGCCTATGGTTATAGTGGGGGATTAATTACCGAAAAACTGGTAGGTAATGGAATTAAACCTTTATTGGCCGGGAGGAATGAGGAAAAACTTAAAACAATTGCCCACCGTTTCAACCTCCCTTATTTGGTTTTTGATGTTCATGAAAAAGAAAAAATATTTTCCTGCTTAAAGGGAAGAAAAGTCCTTTTGCACTGTGCCGGCCCCTTTGCCCACACTTACCTCGAAATGATTAATGCCTGCCTTGAAACCCATTGCCATTATCTTGATATTACAGGAGAAATTGAAGTTTTTGAAGGGGCGGCAAAGAGGGGAGAGGAAGCAAAAAAAAGTGGAATCATGCTCATGCCCGGTACCGGTTTTGATGTTGTGCCGAGTGATTGCCTGGCTTTATTCATGAAACAACAACTTCCGGATGCACTTAATTTAAAAATTGCATTTTACAGCAGAGGAAAGATGTCGCGGGGTACCGCCTTTACCATGATTGAAAACCTGGGCAGGGGAGGGGCTGAAAGAAAAAACGGTAAAATAATACAGGTTCCGGTAGCACGTAGTGTTAAAGAATTTCCGTTTGAAAATAAAAACCGTTTTGCGGCCTCCATTCCCTGGGGCGATGTTTCCACAGCATATTACAGCACGGGGATTCCAAATTTAGAAACGTTTATTGCCGTGCCTCCTTCACAAATAAAATTAATGAAACTCGGAAATTATCTGGGGTGGTTCCTTGGTTCGCAACCCATTCAAAAATTTCTAAAATCCAGGATAGAAAAAAAGGAACCCGGGCCCGGTGAAAATGAAAGAAAAAGTTTAACAAGCATTTTTTATGCAGAAGCAGAAAATGTAAATGGAATAAAAATAAAAGCCGGATTAAAAACTCCCGAGGGATACTCGCTAACTGCAGCAACAGCTGCCTTGATTGCTGAAAAAGTTTTGAATGGAAATTTTAAGCCCGGATTTATGACTCCCTCCATGGCCTATGGTGCCAATCTTATTCTTGAAATTACGGGTACAGAAAGATACCTTTTGTAGAATTTTCCCAATTGTTTACACCGGAAAGTTTTTGTGATGATATGTTTTAATTTAATGACTGATTTTACGTTCATCTCTATTTCAAATAACAAATAACAATAATCAAATTGCAAAAAAATTCCAATGACCAATAAAGAAAATTCTAAACCGCTAAAGAAGATTTTTTCTACAATAATCGAAAAATCAAGTCGGCAAACGGTTTGATAATTGAAATTTTGATATTGAATATTATTTGTATTTTGATATTTGTATTTTGGAAATTAATGTTTTTGCGTAACTTCAGTTAATAATTTTCTATTAAAAGCAAATTATTTTATAGCCTCCTTCATTACTAAACAGGCAAAACTCAGTATTTTCTCCCTATCTTCGCACCCCAAAAAAATTATCATGCTATCAGTAAGTAACCTTTCGCTGCGATACGGAAAACGAGTTTTGTTCGAAGATGTAAATTTGAAATTTACCCCCGGAAATTGCTATGGAATCATTGGGGCCAATGGTTCCGGCAAATCTACTTTCCTAAAAATTTTATCAGGAGAAATAGACCCCAACACCGGACAAATTTCCATTACCCCGGGAGAGAGGATGGGGGTTTTAAAGCAAAATCATTTTGAGTTTGACCAATGTACGGTGCTAAATACCGTAATTATGGGGAATAAAAAATTATGGGATGTTATTCAGGAAAAAGAAACATTTTATGCAAAGCCTGATTTTAACGAAACCGATGGAATTAAAGCCGGAGAACTAGAAACCTTGTTTGCCGAAATGGAAGGTTGGAATGCCGAAAGCGATGCCGCCACCTTGCTTAGCGGACTGGGAGTGCATGAAGATTATCATCATAAATTACTTTGCGAACTCAACGGAAAAGAAAAAGTAAGAGTGCTGCTTGCCCAGGCACTTTTAGGAAATCCTGATATTTTACTGCTCGATGAACCCACAAATGATTTGGATGTTGAAACCATTGGCTGGTTAGAAAATTTTTTGGCCGATTACCAAAATACGGTAATTGTGGTGAGTCACGACAGGCACTTTTTAGATGCAGTTTGCACCCACGTGGCAGATATTGATTTCGGGAAAATAACCCTTTTTACCGGGAATTATACCTTTTGGTACGAATCGAGCCAGCTTGCACTGAGGCAACGATCTGAGCAGAATAGAAAAACAGAGGATAAACGGAAAGAGTTGCAGGAGTTTGTTGAAAGGTTTAGCGCAAATGCTTCCAAATCGAAACAAGCCACAAGCCGCAAGAAACTTTTGGAAAAGCTGGTTATTGATGAAATAAAACCTTCTGCAAGAAAATACCCGGGGGTGGTTTTTAAACCCGAACGCGATTGCGGTGATCAGCTATTGGCCGTTGAACATCTTTCAAAATCACTGGCTGATGGAACTGTTTTGTTCAAAAATATCTCCTTCACCTTAAACAAAGGAGATAAAGTAGCAATTTTATCAAGAGAACACATTGCAATCACAACACTTTTTGAAATTCTTACGGGGAAAGAGCTGCCCGATTCAGGAAAATTTACCTGGGGAAGCACTATCACAAAATCCTATTTACCCAATGAAAATGAAAAATTTTTCAATAATGATGAAAATCTCATCGACTGGCTTCGTCAATACTCTTCAGAAAAAGATGAAACGTATATCAGGGGATTTTTAGGGAAAATGCTTTTTAGCGGGGAGGAGGTTTTAAAAAAATCTAATGTCTTAAGCGGAGGAGAGAAAGTAAGGTGTATGCTAAGCCGGATGATGCTTACCAATGCAAACTGTTTAATTCTTGATGAGCCTACCAACCACCTCGATCTTGAATCAATAACCGCCATTAACAATGCCCTGAAAAAATGGAAAAACATTGCTCTTTTTACCTCCCACGACCATGAGTTTGTGCAAACAGTTGCCAACCGAATTATTGAAATTACTCCCAGGGGCATTATTGATAAACAAATGACTTATGATGAGTACCTGGCCGATGAAAAAGTTAAATTATTGCGGCCATCCATGTACCCTCAGATGGTGGAGGTAAAATAAAAATTATTTTTAATTCTAAAAAGGAATCATCTGATTTGTTTAAAATTCCGAATGCACAAATCCAAAATATCAAGAAAGAAGGCCAACCTTAAGAACCCTCTTGGAATTTGGGCCTTGGTGTTTGGAATTTGGGACTTAAAGAGCTTTGTTTGCATTTTAATAGGGCCGCATGTTTGAATTAGGAAAATACAACGAACTTAAGATTATTAAAATCACCTCCATTGGAATATATCTTGGTGATGAAAACGAGCAAATATTATTGCCCAACAGGTATGTACCGGAAAATGCAGAGGTTGGAGATTCACTAAAAGTATTTGTTTACCTTGATAATGAGAACCGGCCCATTGCAACAACACTTAAACCTTTAGCAACAGTAAATCAATTTGTTTATCTCATAGTTAAAGAGTTAAACAATCATGGTGCATTTTTAAACTGGGGAATTGACCGTGATCTTTTTTTAC
>JAHEZO010000106.1:9684-12478 GCA_023250995.1 Flavobacteriales bacterium
CCTATAGCGAACAAAAAAATGACCTTAAAACCGGAGATAAATGTCTGGTTTATGTATTTATTGATGAAATTTCAGGGAGGATTGCAGCCACAACCAAATGGGCCGGGTTTTTAGAAGAAAATAATGGCGGGTTAAGCGTAGGAAAAAATGTTCAACTGTTAATAGTCAGGAAAACTGACATGGGTTATAAGGCAATAATTGAGAATAAATACGAAGGCATGCTGTACAATAACGAAATTTTTGAACCCCTGAACGAAGGGGAACTACGAGAAGGATTCATCAAACAGATCAGAGTGGACGGGAAAATTGATTTAACCCTTCAGAAGCAAGGCTATGACCATATAATTGATACCAAACAAATTCTAATAAAAACCATAGTTGAGAATGGAGGTGTTTTAAAATTGGGAGATAAAAGTTCACCCGAGGAAATTTATAATAAACTTAAAATAAGTAAGAAAGTTTTTAAGAAAACCGCTGGAGCTTTATTTAGGGAAAAGAAAATAACTGTTGGAGATTTTGAGGTAAGGCTTTCGCCAGGGAAGAGTATTCTAAAATGATTTGGAGATTTCCTTTTAGAATTTGCCGGAGGGTTTTTTTTACCCCAAAGTTTGGTCGGTGGGAAGGGGTAAAAATAAGAGTTGATTATATTAGATATTTCTATTTAACATAATATTAATTATAAGACAAATTGAAAAAATTTGTCGTTATAATTTCGATTATATTAAATAGCCGCACTATGCTTTTATTTTTTCTTTTGGCAACGATTCGCTCCCTTCCGCACGGATTACTATATTTACAAAATGGATAAAAAAGATTTGATATTAAATATGTTTATCAAAAAAAGTAAATTCATTTATATATATAAAGATAGATTAACTCCTACCGTTGTAAAACACAATGGAATAGAATGGGAATATTTCCAAATTAGATTTAAACAATTAATTCAAGATGGATGGATTGAAGAAACAACAAATAAATATCATTTATCTATAAAAGCAATGGAACTTTTTAAAGAAAAAACAAACATTACGAAAAGCAATCTTTGGAAATGGATAAAAAGGACAGGATATATTTTAGGTGGTCTGGGTTCTCTAAAAGGTCTAATAGAATGGAGAGAAATATTAAATATATTGCGAGAACTCCAATGTTGGCTTCATCATCTATAAAATTGAGAATTTTTGAATATGTTTTCATTGGGATTTTGTTTGAAGGATATGAAAAAAGAAATGAAATAAATATATAAAAAATTATTACTCAAAAGATTATAAATTTTTCTCTAATATTTGGCGGAGTGGCTGCGGGATTGTATTATAGTCTTGAACTTGTAAAAATCCTTTGTAGGTTTTTTTTACATTAACACCCCTCCGTGATTTTTTTTCACCTTTCACACAACCAAAGCTATTTAACATAACCTTATCCATTATAAGACAAAGCGAATTGTATTTACCTTATAATCAATCAACCTGATTAATCTACCAAGGCTTTGCCAGGTATCAATTTTTCAGGTTTGAAAAAGTGCCGGAATATTTATAGTCTTGTTCATTGCCTAAAAAATCCTGAATGTGAAAAACCTCATTTGCATCTTTATATGCAATTCCTTCCTCATTAAGTGCGAGAAACATTTACTTTTAGCATAACTTCAGTTACTAATTCGTTTTTTGCAAATGCGTCATGATTCTCCAATGAAAAAATGTTGCCTGAACTCGGTAGTACTATGTATAAGAAAGGACATTTCAGTTCTTTATTTTATTTTCGCCTTAAAATTTTTTAGCTGTTTTTTATATGAAATTTAAAGTATCTGTTAAACTTTTTCCTGCCAAAAAATCGTATCATTTTTTAAAAAAAAATTTCATTGGTTTTGGATTATTAACGGTATTTTTCATTTCCTGCAGCAAAGATCCCTCAATTCTGACAGTAAAAAATCTGGAGGGAAACGACATAAAAGTAATTGGCCATGGGGGTATGGGAAACATTTGGAAATTTCCAATCAATACAATCCGTTCTGTACATGAATGCCTGAATTCAGGGGCCGATGGTGTAGAAATGGATCTTCAATTAACAAATGATAGTGTACTGGTCGCTTTTCACAGCCAAACGTTGGAAAATGCTACCACCTGTAATGGAAAAATTTATTATAATGACTGGCCTGATATAGAAAATTGCAGGTATAAATTTTTTTCACCCCTCCAACATAAAGTTGTGCGTATAAAGGACCTTCTTGGCAGCATCCCCAGTCCGAATGAATATTATTACTTTTTTGACTGTAAGCTTTATACAGAAAATAATTATAGCCTGGCATATTTGAATCAATTTGCTAATTCTATTATTCAGGTATTGGATGAATTTGGAATATCTGAAAGTGTTTTTATCGAATCTGTTAATGTAGAATTTTTAAAGCTTCTTAAAAAGAAGAAAAAAGACATCAGATTATTTATATATCCTCCCGATTTTGGGAAGGGACTGGAAATTTCCAAAAATTTGAACCTGTTCGGAATTTCATTTAAATCCAAAGAGGTCTCTAAAGAACAAATCGAATCAGCACATGTCATGGGCTTTCGCATTGCTTTATGGGGCGTGGATTCCGAACACAAAAACATGGAGGCCGTTAAAAAAAACCCTGATTATATTCAAACAGATAATGTTCGATATTTGGTAAAAAAATTTGGGAAAGACAAAAGATAAATCTTTATGAAATATTTAGTTGTTGCTGAAATTAACAACACAGGATTTATAATGAAATATTTTAATGCTTTTCCCAAATGCGGTTTTTATTGCGAATTAAAAATTTAAACAA
>JAHEZO010000252.1 GCA_023250995.1 Flavobacteriales bacterium
CTTTGAATCAATGATCCCGTAATGGCAGGCCCAATAAAATTCGGAATAACGGTGGTTGGAACATCCAGAAAATTCTGAAATTTTCCCTCAGCATTTATTTGAGGCAAGCCGCTGCCGATATAGGATTTAATGTTTTTTTCGGCTATTCCGGCATTGATGGATGCTGACTGTGTTTGATAGCTGTTTTTTACGGCAAAGTCACAGGCTTCTTTTAGGGTAAAAGTTTTTTCCTGTGAGAAGGAAGTGGATGTTTTCGCTCCGATAAGCCATAAAAAAACAAAAACAAAAGTGCCGAAATGAAATCTTTTCCAATCAGCCCGGATTAGATTTTTTATTCCATGTACGGGGGTATCTTCTTTTTTCAAATTGACCTCTTTTTTACTCATTATTCAGAATAAGTTTAATTTCTCCTTTTTTATTTTTTTTAACAGATATTTTATTCCCTTATCAGTGGCAATTCCACCAATGTGATACCTAAGCATTTCGGAATAAACATCAACCATTTTAAATTTATCGGCCGGAAAAATCTGATTATCAAACACCGAATCAATTCTTGAAATATAAATTTTTGCAATTATAGGAATATTCAGGTTTTCGCGATAAATCCCCTGGTTAATCCCTTTTTCGAGATTTTGGGCAACGCAGGAATAAATATGTTCAAGTTTATGAGCTGTAAAAATCTTCCAGGCTGCAGGATAAAATTTCTCCAGATCATAGTGAATAGAAGGGTGCACCTGCTGAAGCTTTTCGCTCACATATTTACTTATTTCCACTAATTCATCAATTGCATTGGAATTTTTTGAGATGATTCCACAAGTAATCTCTACTTCCTTCTGGCAATGAAAAGTAAGCGTTTTACTCACAAGGTCCTCCTTATCCTTAACAAAGGCGTACAGAGTTTTTTTAGAAACTTTTAGCTCCCTTGCCACATCATCCATGGAAACACTCTTAATGCCGCAACGCATGAAAAGATGGTTGGTTTCCTCTATGATATTTGAAAATTTTTCATTCATCGGGGCGGCAAACTTATACAAAAACACACAGGAAACAAAATATATGCAAAATCGTTTCCAGAGTTTCCGAATATTTGTCAGGTAAGATTTGGGTATAGGGGTATAGGGGAATAAGGGTATAGGGGTATAGGCAGGGCAAACGCATGAAAAATATCAGCGGATAATATGCCACTCCTTCGGAGTTAATTTTCAATTGATTATGGCAATTTCTATAAGAATTACACTCCTTCGGAGTTTTTTGTAACATTATAATCCCGAAGGGATGTCATTTTTATATTAACAGAGTTAGAAGAGGTTACACAAACCTCGAAGAGGTGAAATAAATTTTTTTCATGCGTATGCCCTGGGGGTATAGGGTATTGGGTATTGGGGAAAAGGGTTTACCTTATACCTTATACCTTTTTCCTTATCCCATAATATTTTTTTTTAATAATTTCCCTTGCAACTAAACCAGGGAGGAATTGAGAAAATTTTTCTCCTTTTTTAATTAAATTTCTAATTTGAGTGGAGGATATATCCAATAATGGAAAATCGAACTTTTTGAAACGGGATTTGGAAATGGGCAATTTGACATTGGCTTTTTCATTGGCAGCAATGCTTCTTGGATATACGAAAAGCTCAAACCCAGAAAGAATTTTTTTATAATCCTTCCAGAGAAAAAAACTCTTTAAATTATCTTCCCCTATAATAATTGCAAATTTTTTCCCCGGATTATTTGCAGTTAAAAAATTCAGGGTATTAATGGTAAAGGAAGGACGGGGCAAAATAAATTCAACCTTACTTGCTTTTAGTTTTTGATGCCCTCTAATGGCCATTTTTACAAATTTAAGTCTGACGGTATCTTTAAGTAATTCCCGGTTCTTCTTAAAAGGGCTTTGAGGGGAAACCACTAGCCATACTTCGTCAAGTCCTGTTTCATTTGCCATGTATTCTGCAATAAGGATATGACCCTTATGTACCGGGTTAAAAGTGCCAAAGAATAAACCGATTTTCACTGCGGCAAATTATTTTTAAAATTTATTGGTGACCTTAACTTTTGGGTTTTTTGTTTTCTTTTAACCTTAAGTCATTTATTCGCCCATCTCTCCCCTCAGTGATTTTTGCAAAAGTTTTTTTATCTCGCCCACACTTGTTTTTTGTCCTAAAAGAAACATCAGTTTTGTTACCGCAGCTTCTGAAGTCATATCACCGCCTCCGATAACGCCCATGTTTTTTAACTGAGCACTCGTTTCATATCTGCCTTGTTCAACCCTGCCGCTGTTGCATTGGGTAATATTCAAAATAATGATTTTTGCCCCAATTGCTTTTTCAAGAGCACTGATAAACCATTTTTCGGTGGGAGCATTTCCCGAACCGAAAGTTTCGAGAATTACGGCCCGTAAACCGGGAGCCCCCAAAATGGAAGAAACAATTGCTTCATTTATTCCGGGAAACAATTTCAAAAAAACTATATTTTCATCCAAATCATAATGAACCTTTAATTTACCGGCAACGGCCTTTTTTATTGCAGGAAGATTATAATTAATATTTACTCCCGCTTCGGCAAGCACCGGATAATTTGGCGATTCAAAGGCATCAAAATATTCCGAATTGTATTTATGAGTCCGGTTTCCACGATACAACTCATATTCAAAATAAATTGCAACCTCCGGAATAATTGGTTTCCCATCTTTTAATGCCGCAGCTATTTCAATAGCGGTAATAAGGTTTTCTTTTCCGTCTGTCCGAATTTTACCAATGGGCAATTGGGAACCGGTAAGGATAACAGGTTTACTTAAGTTTTCGAGCATAAAACTAAGGGCAGAGGAAGTATAAGCCATGGTATCCGAGCCGTGCAAAATAACAAAGCCATCGTATTTGCTGTAATTATCTTCAATAATCTTCGCCATTTTTTTCCAGATACCCGGGTTCATGTTGGACGAATCCAGAGGTTTTTCAAAAGCCACCACAGAAAGCTTAAGGTCAAACTTTTTCAATTCCGGTATCTGAACGTACAGGTGATTGAAATTAAATGGCAGCAATTGTTTGGAGGCATAATCTTCCACCATACCGATGGTTCCTCCGGTATAAATTAAAAGTATTTGTTGTTGAGAGGCCATGGGAATTAAATTTAGGAATTAAAGTTTGTTTGCCTTTTTAACCCAAATTGCAGGCAGCTATTTGCCGTAATGGGCATAGCCGTGCTGAAGGCTCATTGGGATGCTTTTAATAGAAACAAATAAATAGGGAAAGTAAAATCGGAGGTTTGGGGAATTTAAAAAAACTCCGCGACTGCTCAATTCGTAATTAACTATTTTACCTCCTCATAATCTACAAAATCCCCTTCATCATCCCTATTCTTCTTTTTGGTGGATTTTCTTGTGATTGAAATTTCTCCTTCAGCCCCTTTGTTTTGCTGCCTGAAAATTTCCTCCATCCGGTCTTGCATTTTTTTTTGAGCATTATTCGCCACCTTATTAACCAATAAGGGAAAAACAAATTTTCCGATAAACCGAATTGAGTAATAAATAATCCCAAGGATTAAAAGGGTCCGGAGCAATGACATGTTGGAATCTGATTTTGGAAAATGGATTTTTTATCAGGCATTTTCATTTACTTGCCACCTTTTTTTTCGGCTCCACCTTCGGAAGTGGAGGCTGATAATCCTGTAATATCCCTGTCAAACAAGTAAAGTCCCCCTTTATCATCTCCAATCAGTTTTATTTTATCCATAATTAGGCGGGCAAGGGCCTCCTCTTCTATCTGTTCGGCCACATACCATTGCAAAAAATTATGCGTGGTATAATCTTTTTCCCTGAGGCAAATTTCAACCAATTCGTTAATCTGTTGAGAAACTTTTATTTCATGGTTTAGTAAATTTTCGAAAACCACCTTAAGCGAAGTAAATTTTATGGGAGGGGCTTTAAGGGCAGGAATCACAGCATGACCACCCCTCTCATTTACATACTTTACCAATTTTAACATATGTATCCTTTCCTCATCAGAATGTGTGTAAAGAAACTGAGCTACTCCGTTAAACCCCTGAGTTTCTGTCCAGGAGGCCATGGCCAGATAATATTGAGATGATTCCGACTCTGAAACAATCTGTGAATTCAGTCCTTTTTCTATTATTTTTGATACCATTATTTTGGTTGTTGTTTGATGATTATTGGTTGAAGCGTTGACCTTTAATTGTGTTGAAGGTTTCATTAAAAAACCCTTGTGGCGAATGTAAGGATTTTTTGCATTCGTTGGGAAGATTTTTAAGAATTGAAGGAAGGAATTGGTTTGCTAATTGCTATGTTCGGGCGATTGCGGCAGAAAGAATTGTCTGGTATTATGGATTAAAAAAATGGCGAAAAAAAAATCGGAGCGGAATGGGATAAAGTCATTAAATCAAATAGGCTTCGGCTGATGAATCAAATAGCAAGAACAAATTGAAACCCAATTATTAATAAGTTCATTAATAAACCATCCTAAGAGCTAAATACAATAATACACAGTAAATGGGGAACAGAAAAGAGGAACAAGTAACAAGTAACAAGCAACAAGTATTAAGCAACAAGCAACAAGCAACAAGCAATAGGCAATAGGCAATAGGCAACAAGCAACAAGTAACAAGCAACAAGCAATAAGCAATAGGCAATAGGCAACAAGCAACAAG
>JAHEZO010000107.1 GCA_023250995.1 Flavobacteriales bacterium
GCCGATTTGTTTTATGTGTTTAATTTTTTCCTCAGCAAACGGCTTGTCCTGAATTTCTGTTCTCGAAAGATTTCTTGAAATCATGTTTTTGCACAGTGCTGAAAGAACTTTGTCTGAATGATTTGTCCAGGCTTTTATGGAAGAGAAAATATCGTAATCGTCCAGGTCGGCAAATTTTTCAAGTACCAAGGAATCGGCAAGGAAAATTTTTCTCGTTACTTTATTTTCAAGAAAAAACCTTAATGAGGGGGTTGCAAACAGAGTCTCTCTTTTAGAATCATTTTTTTCAGGGATGTTTTTTTCCGACAATTCTTTTGCCCGTTTCAGAATTTTAACCAGAAGCATTTCTGCTGCCAGTACAGTTTTGTGAAGATACACCTGCCAGTACATGAGTCTGCGGGCGATAATAAATTTTTCAACCGGATAAATTCCTTTGGCATCAATGGCCAGGTTACCTCCGGATACGTTGAGCATAATAATGATTCGTTCCCAACTTACAATCCCCTCTGAAACTCCCGAATAAAAACTATCGCGTTTCAGATAATCCATTCTATCCATGTCCAGCTGCGAAGATACAAGCTGGTGAAGGAATTTTTTCCTGTAATTATTATTGTAAATTTTTATTGCAAGTGAAAGTTTTCCATTAAATTCTTTGTTTAAGTGTTTCATCATTTCTGATGAAATAATTTCATGTCCAATTCCGGATACTATGCTGTTTTCGAGAACATGAGAAAACGGCCCGTGCCCTATATCGTGCAAAAGGATGGCAATGTGTGCCGCTTCGGATTCTTCGGGCGAAACAGTATGGCCTTTCGAACGGAGTGTTTCAATGGCTTGCCCCATAAGGTACATGGCTCCCATGGCGTGCTGAAAACGG
This sequence comes from Flavobacteriales bacterium, assembly GCA_023250995.1. GTDB lineage: Bacteria > Bacteroidota > Bacteroidia > Flavobacteriales_H > JAHEZO01 > JAHEZO01. Next base: position 878 of record JAHEZO010000107.1, read on the forward strand.
GTGTGCATGGCACCCGGAAACACCAGATGAGTAAGCCCAAGCTGCCGGATTCTTCTTAAACGCTGAAAATATGGGTGCTCAATTAGGCGAAAAATTATTTCGAAATTTACAGGAATGAATCCGTAAATGGGATCGTTGAAAAGAAGTTTTTTAAACACTGCCTTTTTTTAATTCAATTAAAGTTATTTCGGGAGGCATTCCCACCCGGCCCGGAAATCCAATGAAGCCGAAACCTCTGTTTACATATAAAAATTGCTTCCCTTCCGAGTATAAACCTCCCCATCGGGGGTATTTAAATTTTACCGGACTCCATTTTATGCTTCCCACTTCAACACCGAACTGCATGCCGTGGGTGTGGCCCGAAAGTGTTAGGTCCACGGAGGTTTTTTTCAGCACTTCCTCATCCCAGTGGGAAGGATCGTGGGAAAGGAGTATTTTAAATGGGTACTTCTCGCAACCCGTCATGGCTTTTTTCAAATCACCGTACTTTGGAAAGGGTGGCCTTCCCCAATTTTCAACTCCTATCAATGAAATTTCTTCACCTCCGCGATTAATTTTTACCGATTCGTTTAGCAATAATCTGAAGCCAATTTTAGAATGAAAATCAATAACATTTTGAATGTTTTGTTGTTTTTCCTCCCTTGAATCCCATTGCACATAATCGCCATAATCATGATTGCCCAGGATGGAGTACTTTTCGTTTTTCGCCTTTAATTCTCTCAGGTGAGGAAGCCAGCCCTCCGTTTCTTTTGCAAAATTGTTTATCAGGTCACCGGTAAAAAAAATAAAATCGGGCTCCAGTGAATTTACCATGTCAATTCCCTTTTTAACCGCTTCATAATTTTCTCCAAAACTCCCGATGTGAATATCAGAAATTTGCACAATCCGCAACCCGTCAAAAGCAGCAGGAAGATTTTCGAAAAATAGTTTTTCTTTTAAAATTCTGAAATCATATTTTCCTTTTATCATTCCATAGGCAATTGAAACAAAAGGAATCATCGCCAGTATGGCTCCTGTTTGAGTTAAAAAAATTCTCCTGTTTATTATTTCGCCCCCGGCATTGGATTGATTTGATACTGATGTAAATTTGGAAATAAGGTAAAGCGAAAGCTGCAGCAAATCGTTTAACATTTGAAAAAAAACGAAAATAATTTTCGGAAGAACAAAAAGCGCCACAGCCCCGAATAAAGGCATTACATAAGTGGTAAAAAAGGCTGGATTGCGAAAGTTGTTGGGGTTGAAAGAAATAAAAAGAATTCCCGAAATTATTATTGCGGTAACAGCCCAATAAATAATGTTGACCGAAATTTTGATAATCCTGCCCTGTATTCCCTGAAGAAGCAATTGTAATCCTCTGAATGTATAGAGGTCAATCAGCAATAAAATAATTATGATAATTACTGCTGAAAATAAATAAGAAGTTTTCATGAGGGGATGTAAGGTCAGGGGCAAAAATAATCATTAAAAAATTTAATGAAATTTCGTTGCTGCTTTGGAACAAAGTAAAATTGGTTTGCCAGTGATGCCTTTCTTTTCTACTAAGAATATTTTGAAAAAAAATAAGGTTTTATTTATTCCCTGCCGAAACTCTGAATATTTTCTCACGCACATCAAAATATTGAATCCAGCCCTTACCTTATCACCGTTACCGAACTGCTTTTAGAGATTATATCGGTATTGCCCAAACATTTTACGGTGAGTTGGACCGAGCAAAAATAAACTCCTCCGGGAACTTCTTTCCCTTTATGTTTCCCGTCCCAGAAAGAATTATAATCTTTTGAAAAAAACACCAGCTCTCCCCAACGGTTGTAAATGGATATTTGAAACCCGCTTACTTTTTCTATTTCAGAGGTAACTTTAAAAAAATCATTGGCAAGGTCGCCATTGGGGGTAAAAACAGTTGGAACAAAAAGGATATCTTCATCAATTTTAATTTTCAACTCATCCACTTTTGCCGAAATGGTTCCGGTGCAGCCATTATTATCTGTTACGGTAACAGAATAGCCACCCGAAGGAACAGCCTGAATGTTTTGGGTGTTTTTTCCATTACTCCAAACAAATGAGTAAGGGGAAGTACCTCCGAAAACCTGTATTCCGATGGAGCCGTTATCTCCCCCGGTGCATGAAGCATCAATTACATCGGCATCAATGAAAATTAATGAAGGAGAATTTACAACAAAGGCTTGATTGATTGAACAGGAATTGTCATCCGAAACCGTTACAGAAAAATTTCCGGCCGACAGAGAATCATCATCTTCGGATACATTCCCGTCATCCCATGCAAAGGTGTAGGGGGTAGTTCCCCCTGCGATGGTAATATCAATTTTTCCGTCATTCACATTGGCACAAACCGGTTCGGTTACAGTTGAATTTATCACTATTGAAGATGGCTCATCAATAAAAACCGTAACAGAGGCCTGACATCCTTTGCTATCGGTGATGGTTGCTGTGTAAACCCCATTAGAAAGGCCCGTTGCAACCGGTGATGTTTGTCCGTTGGACCAGAGATATGAGAAGGGTAAAGTGCCGCTGCTGATAGAAATTGTGGCAGAGCCATCTGTAAATCCATTGCAACTTACATCAGCTGATGTAACCCCGGCAGAAACGGGCGGATTCAGGGAGATGAAAATGGTATCCGCATCAATACACCCGTTGGCATCGGTAACTGTAACAATAAAAGTTCCCCCCGAAATAACTACAATAGAGGAGGTGGTGGATGTTGTGTTCCAGGTATATCCGGAAAAGCTATTGCCTGCATTTAATGTCATCGAGTTTCCAAGGCAAATATTGGTATCGGCACCGAGGTTTACCATTGGCTTTGAAAACATAGAAACCATTACTGAGTCGGAATTTACACAGTTGAAATCATTGCTGATTTTCACAAAATAAATTCCCGAATCAATTACCAAAAGGGTTTGATTTATTGAAGCATCCTTCCACAAATAAGAGGTATAACCTCCACCCGGATCGAGTTGGATGGCCGTCCCGGGACAAAAAATGGTATCATTTCCGAGTGAAACCGCGGGAATCGGGTATACCGAGAGGTTAATGGTATCGTAGTAAAAGCATCCGTTGGTATCATTTGTTTGCACCGAATAATTTCCTAAAATGTTTTTTGAAATGGTAGCTGTGGTTTCACCCGTGTTCCAGAGGTAATTTTCAAAAACCCCTGCATTAAAAGTAATGCTGTCGCCTGCACATATGCCTGTATCGTTTCCCAGGTTCAGTGAGGATAACGGGAAAATTGATAGCTGCATGGTATCGGTACCTATGCAACCGAATAAATCAAAAACAGAAACAAAATAAAGTGTGGGAAGATAAGCCTTAACAGTAGTTGTGCTTGCTCCGGTACTCCAGAAATAATTAAGGAAACCGTTCCCTGCATTTAATAAAATAGTATCCTCATAGCAAATGGTGGTATCGTTTCCAAGGTTTACCGCAGGGCCTGGGTTTACGGTGACCAGAACAGTATCTGTAACAGCGCAACCGGCAGAATCAATAACTGAAAGCACATATTGTGAAACTCCTGGAGGGGGATAGGCTTGCGGGTTTGAAGTGTCAGGATTGGATAAATATCCCGTGGGCGACCATTGATAAGTATAGGAAGGAACTCCACCGGAAGCCGCAGGAGTTTCCCCGAGGGTGGCTGATGTTCCGAAGCAAATCATATTATCTCCTCCTGCATTTGCCTTTACAATCTGTGATGTGTCCTCCGATATGGTAAGTGTAAAAGTTCCGGTTTCAATGGAGCTGTCGGCATCAACAATAATATAATATGTACCCGGGTTGCATACTGATGTTTGAATCTCAGAAGTATTGCTGCAAAAGCTGTCGTTAAACGCAATTTGAACGCAGGAACTGTTGAGTAAATACAAATTTGTTTTAAAAGCAGCCGCAGCACAAAGCGAAATTTTTAGTCCGATGGGCTGAGTGGCCGTAAATTCATAAAACACATCGTTTCCCGGACTGGATGGATAATTATTTGAGTAACATTCGTTGCTGTTGTAATGTGATAAACTTGCCCCCCCGGGAGCAATATTTCCAAGTGCTATGGCCGAATCGCATCCCGTTCCCCTGGCAAATCTCCACCACGATTCTATTTCGGGCTGATAGCTGGTACATCCGGAAGAGCTTACATAACCATGATTATACCATTGGCAAGGAGGCCCTAGCCGGTAATCCATCTGGGTTTTAAACGGGTTTGAGTTGCAGTGATTATTATCTGCCGTACTGAACTGGCAGCCAAAAAGATTTACACAGCAGCAGGTGGCATCAAAGGCACATCTTCCTCCCGGGCAGGGGAAGCCCACATTTCCCCCATCGCTGCCGCAGTTATCCTGCCAGGCATCTAATTTAATTTCAAAAAATTTCGGAACATTAGCTGTGGGATAGGTGTAATTAAAAAGCATGTAATTAAAATCTAGGGATGCCAGTGGCGGATCAAATTCATCGGTAAGGCAGGTGCCCCCGACCCAGCCCTGGCCCGAAAAATTTGCATTATCCTGTGACCAGATTTTAAAAGTAAACTCATCGGGGTTAAACCCTAACTGCCCTCCAAAATTTAATGAGGCATCAGAGGGAGGAGAATACGTTACATTGAATTTGCGAACTCTTGTTTTGAGCTCGATGGGTCCATCAGAATAAGTTTGAGTAAACCCATCAACAATATAAAGAGTAAAAATTAAAACCGAAAGCCAATGAATCTGCCTTTGAAAGGGAAAAAAAAATTTAATCATCCGGATTTAGGTTTAGGGGATAAAAATAAGAAAATGTTGAAAACATAGGCATCGCATCTTTTTGTTTTCTCAATAGTTTGTATCCCCATGTCCGAGGATTCTTAATTGAAATAAAACTTTTCACTTATATTTTTCTTTCCAATTTTTGTAAAGGGGAAAAAGAATAAAATTTGATTCCTTTTCTCAAAATGAAACAAAAATAAATTTAGGAAAAATAAAAAGAGGAATTTATTTTATTCAGGTTACGGAAAGAGATCACACCGGAAGAAAAAAATTTATTATTCAATAATTGTTCCGGCCACCAGAAAAAATATTTTATTTAGGACCGGCTCTTTAATTTACTGTTTCTTACCCCAAAAGAAAAGTAAATAGCCAATCCAATAAAAAGCCAAATCAAAAACCCAAACCAGCTTTTTAGTTGTATTTGTGCCATCATGTAAAAGCAAAAAATTAATCCTAAAACAGGGATTAAGGAAAGGTTTTTAGCAAAAGATAAAATGGCCATTACCATGCAAAGTGCAAAAAACAGCCACATGGGTATTTTATCTTTTGAAAGTTCCCAGCTATCCATTGAAAAAAAGTTTTCTACCCATGATTTATTAAATAAAAAAACCAGTACGGCCGAAACAAACATCAGGCACGGTACTATATACTTCCCATTAAGATAAGGAGTGCGGAATTTCCCCTCGGGGCGATCGGGAGAATTTTGGAGTTTCAAAACTCCCCCGCAAACCAAAACAAAGGCAAAAAGTGTTCCCATAGAGCATAAATCAAGTATTATTTCGCCCGGAACAAAAAGTGTTGGGATGGCCACAACAAAACCTGTTACCACGGTTGCAAAAGAGGGGGTTTTATGCTTTGGATGAATGCGGGAAAATGCCTTGGGCAATAATCCATCGCGGCTCATGCTCATCCATATCCTGGGTTGTCCCAGCTGAAAGACCAGCAAAACGCTTGTCATGGCAACTACGGCACTCACTGCAATTATTCCCGAAAGCCATTTAAGGTTCAGTTTTCCGAAAACAAAAGCCAAAGGGTCTCCTACAGCCAATTGATTATATTTTACCATTCCGGTTAATACAAGAGCCACCAAAACATATAAAATGGTACAAATTATTATGGCATACATCATTCCCCTGGGTAAATCACGCTGAGGGTTTTTACATTCTTCGGCTGTGGTTGAAATCGCATCAAAGCCGATGTAGGCAAAAAATACTGCCGAAACTCCTTTTAAAACTCCTCCGGCACCATTTGGCAGGAAGGGGTTCCAGTTTTCGGTATCCACATAAAAAATTCCAACCGCTATTACCAAAAGAACCACGCAAAGTTTAATTACAACCATTGCATTGGCGGCATTCCTGGTTTCTTTAATTCCGATAAAAACCAGCCAAGTGATAAAAACTATAATTGCAATTGCAGGAATATCTGCAATTATTTTCAATCCAAAAATTTCGGGAGCCCCTTTCCAGGCCAGAAATCCGGTTTGAACTGCGGCCGGCAAATCGGAAACATTACTACCCTTTGCAATTTCAATTGTTGCTGTTGAAAAATGCTTTGAGGCGGAAACAAAATCAATGCTTGCCCATTCGGGGATATGAAAGCCATGAATGCTACCTATGTGAATGGAATCGAGCAAACCGGTAAAATAATCTGACCAGGAAACGGCAACAGTAACATTTCCTACGGCATACTCCATAATCAGAGCCCATCCGATAATCCAGGCAATTAATTCACCGAAAGCAACATATGAGTATGTATATGCACTCCCCGAAACCGGAACCATGGAAGCGAATTCGGCATAAGCAAAAGCCGCAAATCCGCATGCAAGAGCAGTAAAAATAAAAAGAAAAATTACCCCCGGACCGCCATCCGCACTGGCATTTCCAATGGTAGAAAAAATTCCTGCTCCAATTATTGCAGCAATTCCAAAAGCGGTTAGGTCTTTTACTCCAAGGTGTTTTGCAAGAGGAATATTTTCAGCATCCGAATTGCCAAGTTCAATTTCTTTTAAAATTTTTGAAATGGATTTTTTTCGGAATAAGTCGCTAAATTTCATTCTTGCTTTTTCTTTTTTATTTTTCAATAAATGGTGGTCAATTGGTTTTGCCAATTTCCATTTTGAAACCAACACCATGAACATTGATGATTTTTATTTTCTCATCGCGGGCGAGGTATTTTCTTAGTTTTGTAATAAAAACATCCATGCTCCTTCCCAAAAAATAATCGTCATTTCCCCATACAATGTTTAAGGCTGATTCCCTTTCCAAAACATTTCCCTCGTTTAAACAAAGGAGTCGCAATAGCTCAGACTCCTTTTTTGTTAGAATTTTGGAATCCTCCTCTATTTTTAATTCTAGATTTTTATAATCAAACGTGTATCTGCCAATTTTAAAAATATCTTTTTTCTTTCCTTCTGCCGATGATTTGGTTCTTTTTAGTAAAGCTTCCACTCTAAGAATTAATTCCTCCATATTAAAGGGTTTGGTAATATAATCGTCTCCCCCCGTATTAAAGCCTTTTATTTTATCTTCCATCATTGATTTTGCGGTTAAAAATATGATGGGTATATTTTGATTGGCATTCCGAACGTCTTTTGCAAGTTCGAAACCGTCCTTTTTGGGTAACATTATATCAAAAATGCATAGATCAAACTGGTGCTGCATAAAATTCCGGTAGCCTGCTATCCCATCCACTGCAATTGTAACATCAAACCCCGATTCGGTCAGCCTGTCCCTCGTTACAAAGCCAAGGTTGGGGTCATCTTCCACTAATAGAATTTTTGGCCGCAGGTTCATTTTGAATTAGAATCTAGGTTATTGGTTTAGAAGACAATAGTTATTCAATTTTAAAAGGGAATTTAATATTCGTACAATTTTATCAGATGAATTTTATTTATCAGCTTTTGGAATTTTGCCAAAATTTTAATTATGAAAGTGAGTAAGTTTAACCCATTTCCTATACCCCTATACCCCTATACCCTATACCCCCATACCCCTATTCCACTCCTTAAACTCATAATCTTTTAAACTTTTACACAAAAACTATAAACAAAAGAAAATTCCCCTTTAAATAAATATTTATGTCTTCCCGTTTTTCGGAAACCAGATTTCAAAATTACTTCCTTTTCCCGGCACACTTTTAACTTTTATTTTCCCTCCATGGGCATTAACCATTGTTTTAACATAATTTAATCCCAGGCCAAACCCTTTCACATCATGCAAATTCCCTGTGGGAACCCGGTAAAATTTGTCAAAGATAAAACTTTGATCTTCTGATTTTATTCCAAGTCCCCGGTCTGCAACCGAAACTACAATCCCGTCAACATATTTCGAACTTTTTTTATTTTCAAATTTCCCTGAGTCCAGGTTTTGAGTTATAATGATAATTTCCGGTTTTTGAGGGGAGTATTTATTGGCGTTATCCAGCAAATTGTGAATGATGTTTGTAAGGTGGACTTCATCCGCAAAGATTTTTGGGTTCACAGCAAATAATTCCGTTTTTAAGGATCCTTCCCGCTCCTCAACAATTAACTTAAATGTATTCACTGAGTTTTTAATTACTTCATGAACATCAATGAGTTGAGTATTCAGCTGGATCTCTTCCTTTTCGAGTGAAGCCATTTGAAGAACACGGTCTACCTGCATTTTTAACCGGGAGTTTTCGTGATAAATTATTTGAGCATAATTTTTAAATCTCTCTGGATTTTCCAGAATATCTGGTCTCAAAAGAACTTCACTTGAAAGGCCAATGGTTGAAATGGGAGTTTTTAACTCATGGGTCATATTATTAATAAAATCATTTTTTATTTCCGAAATCCTTTTTTGTTTTAAAATGATGGATATGGTGTAAACAAAAAAAAGGATTACTATAAATAGAATAGTGGTTGAAAAAATCCAAAAACCCATTCTTTTTAAAAGGTGCTGGCTTTTAGAGGGGAAATAAACACTGAAATAATGACCATCTTTTTCCCATTTCATCTCTGCTGGATTTGGCATTTCAGCATCCGATGAATTCCCTGATGTTACAATCTTGCTAAATACTACAGAATCGGTAAAGCAATCATAAATTGCATACTCATAACCAAGGTCAATCTGATGTTTCCCGAATTCTTTATTTAATAACGATTCCAGATAGTATGGATGTAGAATATCATTAATTGAAACATTAAACTGATTGGAAGAAATTTGCTTGACCGGGTCAATTAAAAGCGAAGAATCCTTTTTGTGTTTAAGAATTTGCTGGGCTACATTCTTAAGAGCATCCTTTATGTCATAATTAAATTGTTTTTCCTGAAATTCGAATGCTTTTCCTACCCAAACAATTTGGGTAGTTATTAAACTTAGCAATAGGGCTGCTGCAAGAATAATTATATTCCTTATCGTTTTCCTTTTCATAAACTACTCTTTTTCCGAACAGTTGAGATCCAACGTGTACGAAAATACATTTTTTGAATGCTTCCGTGGTTCCTTAAGGCCTTTTATTAATTTTGCAGTCAATGAATAAAACAGAATTCCTTTCTTATTTATCAGTTCCTCAAAAGTTGAATTCGGGAACCTCAGATCACTTATTATCTATTATTAAAGAATTCCCCTATTTTCAAACAGCTCACCTGCTCTTGGCAAAAAATTTATATAGTGAAAAAGACATTCGTTATAATCGTCAGTTAAAAATTGCATCCATTTATTCGGCCGACAGGAAAGCGCTTTACAGACTTATAATGCAGGAGGATTTGTTAAAAAAAATTAAAGTTGCCGAAACTATTGTTGAAAAGGATTTGATTAATAAAGAACCGGAACAACTATCACTTGAAACAAATATTTCAGAAAGTAAGGTGCCCCTGGTTTCTTTTTTAGAAAAAGAAATTTTAAAAGAAGCCCTGGCCTCTTCCTATTCCCTTGAACATTCCCTGAAGAGCTATGTGCCTGATGAGGCTTCAATTGAAAAAAAACAACCTGAGATTATTTCACAGTTTGAAGTAAAATTAAACGGGAAAAAGACCTTTTCCCAATGGATGCAGGCACTTTCAATGGTAAATTCTCAAAAAGTGGAAACCGAAGGAGAAAAACAAAGGGGTCAGCCGGTTGATTCAGATTCCTCTCCACTTGCTAAAACATCCCAGTTTGACCTTTTACTTGCAAAACTTTCGAAAAAAGAATCCCCTTTGCCTTCCGAAAAAACTAAAAAGGACTTTTTTTCACCGGCAAACATTGGGCGGTTAAGTTTGGTTGAAGACGATAAATTTATTACTGAAACACTGGCAAAAATATACGAACAGCAGGGGAATTATTCAAAAGCTATAACAGCATATAAAAATTTAAGTTTGAAATATCCGGAAAAAAATAGTTATTTCGCCACCCGGATTCAAAATCTGGAAAAACTAATAATTCTGCGAAAACAGGCATAACGGCCTTAAAATAATTATTATTTATGGGAACATTTATTACAATTCTTATCCTTATTGTCTGCGTTCTGTTAATGGCAGTCGTGCTAATTCAAAATTCAAAAGGTGGAGGGTTGGCCTCAAATTTTGCATCCTCTACCCAGGTAATGGGAGTAAAAAGGACCGCGGATTTTTTAGAAAAATCAACCTGGACACTTGCAAGTGCATTACTTGTTCTAAGCCTGATATCTGCTGCAATGAGTACTAAAAATGAAGGGACCAATTCGTCTCAAAGTGAAATTGAAGATTATATTCAAAATAATCAACCCGTTACGCCACCTTCAGGATTTCAAAAAAATCCTGAGAAAAAGTAATTTTTGCAGAATCCGATTGTCAATTTGTCCTGCAAAACCTAATCCCTTAAATTTGTCCTGACAATTTTTTCTCAATTTGCAATTTTTGCGGGTTGGCATGATTTGTGTCTTTTGGCGTTCCCCTTTAAAAAAATTTAGTGACCAATTAATTAAAGTTTAACCTTTTAAAAAATCAAAATCTATGGCAAAATTTAGTATAAAACCACTTGCAGATCGGGTGCTGGTTGAAGCTGCCGCTGCTGAAGAAAAAACAGCCGGAGGAATTATTATTCCTGACACCGCAAAAGAAAAACCTCAAAAAGGAAAGGTAGTTGCAATTGGAACCGGCAAAAAGGATGAACCAATAACAGTAAAAGTTGGCGACAACATTCTTTATGGAAAATATTCTGGAACCGAAATTAATCTTGAGGGAAAAGAGTATTTGATAATGAGAGAATCTGACATTTATGCTGTGGTTTAACACCCGGTTGAAATTATCTTTTCCAGTTTTCGCGCATTAAAAACCAAACAATTAATCAAACAATTAATCAATTAAAAATTTATTTTTATGGCAAAAGAAATCACATTCGAGGTAGATGCAAGAGACACTCTAAAAAGAGGAGTTGACGCTTTATCCAATGCAGTAAAAGTTACCCTGGGTCCTAAAGGCCGCAATGTAATTATTGATAAAAAATTCGGTGCACCTACCATTACCAAAGATGGTGTTACTGTGGCAAAAGAAATTGACCTGAAACATCCCATTGAAAATATGGGTGCTCAAATGGTTAAAGAGGTTGCCTCTAAAACCGCTGATGTAGCCGGTGACGGAACAACAACAGCAACTGTTTTGGCTCAGGCAATTATTACGGCCGGTTTGAAAAATGTTGCAGCCGGAGCTAACCCAATGGATTTAAAAAGAGGAATTGACCAGGCAGTAACCGCTGTTGTAGAAAATCTTAAAAAACAATCACAATCTATTGGACAGGATTCAAGTAAAATTGAACAGGTGGCTACCATTTCTTCCAATAATGATCAAACAATTGGGAAACTCATCGCTGAGGCAATGGATAAGGTGAAAAAAGAGGGCGTAATTACAGTTGAAGAGGCAAAAGGTACTGAA
>JAHEZO010000108.1 GCA_023250995.1 Flavobacteriales bacterium
TTTTAACAGAATATAATAAAGTATCCTTTTGGTTTTCTCCGATTCCTTTTTCACTCATGATGTGGCCGATATTGAGGTAATTTTTACCTAGCTCTTCATTGTTATTTATTGATTTTGCAATTTCAGCCGCTTTTGTTAAATATTGTAATGCCGAGGTGTAAAGGCCCTGCATTTTGAAACAGGTTCCAATCCAGCTGTTGCATTTAGATATCTCATATTTATTGCCCGATTCCTCGGCTAATTTTAAACCCTTAAAAAAATATTCCAATGCTTTTGAAAAATCACTTTTATTATTCAAAATTTTTCCCTGGTTGCGGTAACTGATGCATAATCCGGGGATGTATTTTATTTCCTCATAAATTTTTAATGCCTCCTCATAATTTATTACAGCCTCTGAATTTTTTCCGGCCACCCATTGCGCATCTCCCATTTGTGTAAGGGCATCTGCAATAAATTTTTTATTTCCTGTTTTCTTCGAAACCGAAAGTGATTGATTTGCGACCTCAAGGGCTTTGGCTGGTGAATTTAAATACAGTGCCTGGTGCAGTTTTGCCAAAACAAATATTTCATCACTATCACTTTGTGCGTTTTTTAGTTGCTCCTCCAGGTCTTGAACCAATGCCAGGTTTTGTCCAAAACATAAGCCGGTTAAGAATATAAAAAGAAACAGAATTATTTTTTTCATGGGATAACAAACCTACAAATAATTTTTCTTTTTTCAATTTTTTATGAAGGAAATTTCCCTTTTCAACATTTTTAAAGTAAAATTAAAAACTCTTCAAACCCTGATTCTGCGCCCTTTTCAACGTCATCACCTACTTGCTTATTAACAACCCCGTGTTTGTAAATACGGTTTTCAACAAATGGCATCCGGAAGTTAATAAAATAGCTTTGCGAGCAAACTGAAAAAAAAGTCAGCTATGATAAAAAACATTTTACTGTTATTCAACCTCATTGTGCTTTTGGTCTTCAATGTTATTGTAACCATTGATTTAACAATCACGCCAAATATACCCGCACAGGTTGAGCCCGGCTCCGAATTTAATTTTGAGCTGAAAATTTTCAAAGGAAACATCAGTGGATTTGCCAAGGTGCAGCAGGATTTGCCCGATGGCTTCACGGCCTCAGAAACAGATTCCAAAGGAGCTTCCTTCACTTTCAGTGAAAATAAAGTAAAGCTGATTTGGATGTCACTTCCTGCCGAGGAGGAGTTTACCGTAACTTTTAAAGTAAAGGTTGATCCATCTGTTAAAGGGACAAAAACCATTGGCGGAAAGTTTTCCTATCTTGAAAACAACGAGAGGAAATCCTATGATATTCCTGCAAAAACAATTCAGGTAGGACCACCGGAAGTCGCTCAAACAGAACCACCCGCTCAAACGCAGGAACAGCCGGCTGCCCAAACGCAGGAACAGGCACCTGCCCAAACACAGGAAACACCAGCGACCACCTCGAACGAAGCACAGCCCGCTGCACAAAGTGGTGGGTCGGCCTGCACCCGTACCATTACACCTGACGGGGATAAATATAAGGTAGAAATTACGCTTCAAAACAATGGAATAAGCGGTTTTGCAAAAGCACAGGATCTTCTCCCGGCCGGAATGCGCGGAGAAGAGGGAAGTACTAATAACGCAGTGTTTTCCTTTGTAGGCAACAAAGCAAAATTTGTGTGGATGAGTTTGCCCAATGAAAAAGAAATAAAAATATCGTACAATCTTTTTCTGGATGGAACCGCTGCAGATGAACTAAATAATATTTCGGGTGAATTTTCTTTTCTTGAAAATAACGAAACAAAAAAACTTCCCATCGTAACTCTGGGCGGTGGTGGAACAACAGCACAGGCTCAAAATCCTAACGAAGGACAAAACCAGAACCAGGGATCAACTGCAGAAGAAGAAGCCAAAAAAGCTGCGGAAGAAAAAGCAAAAAAGGATGCTGAACTTCGGAAACAATATGCTATTGAGGAACAGGCAAGAAAAGATGAACAGGCAAAAAAAGATGCTGAGGCAACCGCTAAAAATGAAAAGAAAAAGAAAAATACCGAAACCTCCCTTACCAATACTCCATCCGCTTCAAATGGTGTAAATTTCAGAGTTCAGGTTTGTGCCGGTCATGAGCAGGTGCCTTCAACCCATTTTGATAAAACTTACAAATTTTCGGAAGAACAGATATTTACCGAAAATCACGAGGGATGGATAAAATATACTATCGGAGGTTTTACCGAGTATAAATCGGCCCGCGACCGGAGAGAACAAGTTACAGCTGGATATTCCTTCCCGGGACCTTTTGTTTCTGCCTATAATAATGGAAGCCGAATCACAGTTCAGGAAGCGTTGATGATTAACCGGCAGCACTGGGTTCAGTAATTATTTTTTCTTTCCCCCGATGCCTAATTCTGGTAAGCATTTATGTTTAACCTTTTATTATATTTGCTGCTTTGTAAATTTGGCAAAGTGTATATAATTCAGGCAGGTCAAAGAGATTTATGCCATTAAATAAAAATCATTTTTACATACTTTTCTTCGTATTTTTTTTCTTCGGAAACATTTTTGCCCAGGAAGAAAATGATGGAGTTATTATAAAACCAACCATAGGAATAGGAGCCGGGATGCTTACCTATTATGGAGATATAAGTAAAAACCAAAAAGAAAATAGTTCAATTGTAAGCAGGGTTGGTTTTGATATCAGGGTTACACAAAAAATAAATTCTTACCTCGACCTGAATTTTAACGCCCTGTTCGGAAAAATCGGGGCCAATGAAAAATCCCTCACCAGAAACCTTAATTTTGAATCTAAAATAACAGCGGGAGGAGTAAATCTATCTTATAACTTCAGCAATTTCCTCAGCGAAGAAAGAATAGCCGAACCTTACATCTCACTCGGCCTTGAGTCCTTCGAATTTTTATCCAAAACCGATTTGGTGGATGCCAACGGAAATCCATATTTTTATTGGGATGATGGCTCTATAAGGAACCTGGCACAAAACGATGTAAATGCAGAAAATGCCATCCGGCTTCAAAGGGATTTTAAATATGAATCCGACATTCGCACCCTGAACAAAGATAATTTTGGAAAATATCCTGAAAGATCTTTTGCCTTTCCTGTAGGAGCTGGGGTAAACATCCGCGTTTGGGATCGTTGCAGTTTTCGGTTGGGCACAACCATGCATTTTACATTTACCGATTATTTAGAAGGGGTAACTTCAAAAAGTGTTGGGAACAGGGTAGGCGATTCCAGGAATGATAAGTTTCTTTTTACCTCCTTTGCTCTTTCTTATAATCTATCAAGTAAAGAAGACGAAGAAGAAATTCCCGAGGAAGATGCTGCTGATTTACTTGCCCTTGGCAATGCTGATTCTGATGGAGATGGTACAAAAGATATGAATGATAAATGTGCGGGTACTCCTGCAGGGGTTCCGGTTGATCCGGCTACCGGTTGTCCTTTAGATGATGATAAAGACGGTGTTCCAAATTATCTCGATCTTGAACTATTAACCGGGGCCGGCCTGCCTGTTGATTCAAGCGGTGTGGCTATTCCCGATTCACTTTTGGAGGCATATTTTAGCCGGTTCGGTGCAGGAGCGGAAGGAGAAGGTTTCGATACTCTTACTAAAAAACATTTTGGTGAAAAGCAAGCCGGACTGGTTTCGAAAAGATACTATGTAAAGGTTGGAGAATATTCAGGAGATATTCCGGAGGATGTTGCAAATATGATTTTAAGCATTCCTGATGCACAAACCTGGCAGGAAGGAAATCGTACGGTAATTACTGTGGGTGATTATGATAAACTTCCGGATGCGGTAAAAAGAGCACTTCAACTGGCCGAAGAGGGAGTGAAGGATGCGGCTGTTGTTTCAAAAAACAAAAAAGGAAATTTGGAAAAAGTGGATAGTAAAGGAATCAATCCTGTGATGGGCTCAATCAATGATACACCCGGTGAGTTAGTTTATAGAGTTCAGATTGGTGCTTTCAGCAAAAATCTATCAAAGAATATTTTTGACGGGATAACAGATTTGGTTTCTGTTCCGGGTGAAGACGGATTAACCAGGTATTACTCGGGGTCTTTTAAAGAATATAAAGGAGCGGCAGGCCGAAAAATAGATTTGATAACTGAAGGTTTTGAAGGGGCCTTTGTAGTTGGGTTCAAAGATGGGAAAAAGATACCATTGAAAGATGGAAAACCGATGGGCGAAAACAACAATAAAAAATCTAAAGCAAAAGATGAAAAGGAAGCAGCCGTGGAAAATAAACAGGGAGTAGTTAAAAAGGATTATATTAAATTCAGGGTTCAGGTAGGGGCCTATAAAAAAGAAGTTCCCTCAGAAGTGCTCGCTCAATATGCTGATTTGGGAAATGTGGAGCAAAAAGCCAGTCCGGAAGGAGTTACACTTTATACCTCGGGAATTTTTTCTGATTTTGAATCAGCAAAAAAGCACAGGGAGAAATTAGCAGAGAAAGGAATTCCCGGTGCCTTTGTTGTTGGAGAATTTAAAGGCAAAATCCTCACTGCCCAGGAAGCCATTGAACTCCTAAAAAAATAATGGACTTCCATTGATTTTTTCTTTCCCGTTTATAAAAATAAACGAAAAACATTTAAAAAAAATTATACCTTAGCCCGACTTTTTTTCAAAGCTGGTTCATTTACCGAATAAAGTATTTTTAGTTTATTAGTTCTAACCCCAATTAATATAAATAATATTAATTTTTTTTACAATGAAAAAAACTTTTTCATCCTTGGTTGCTTCGGCAATTATTTTAGCACTTAACACATTTCCAAACATCGCTCAATCATTTTCGGGCGCAGCCCCTTCATCCTTTGCAATGCAAGGGAAAAATGCGGTAGGAGTCACCACCAAAAATCCCGACAAGCTTCATAAATATTTCTCTTTTCCTGAGAGGATTCATGAAGGTGATTATCAGGAGAAGACCGTGGTTTTGAAAGTTAAACCAAAATATTCATCCCTTTGTTCTCTCACTTCTTTGAATAATTATTTAATAAAAATCGGTGGCCTTCCCATTAAAAGAAAATTTCCCCATGCCCAAAAACCAGAACGTGAATTAAATCCTCAGGGATTAAAATATTCCGATTTAACCCGCATTTACCAGTTTAATTATTCCGGGTCTGAGGACCTTGAAACGGTAATAAATACCATTTATTCAATGAATATTGTTGAATATGCAGAACCGAATTATATTATGAAACCTTTTTTTACTGCAAACGATGCCAATCTGGGTCAGCAGTACCATATTAATAAAATTAAGGCAAACCTGGCCTGGGACGTAAATAAAGGAGATACTAACATTGTAATTGGAATTGTGGATTCCGAAATTCAATATGACCATCCTGATTTGGCACCCAACTTAAAATACAATTATTCCGACCCGATTGATGGCCAGGATAACGATGGTGACGGGTATGTAGATAATTTCAGGGGTTATGATTTGGGAGAAGGGGATAATGATACCAAAAGCACTTCGAACATTCACGGGTCGCACGTAACGGGTTGTGCTGATGCAGCCACAAATAATGGAATTGGTGTAGCAGCCCCGGGTTTTAATTGCAAATTTTTACCTGTAAAAATTGCAAATTCTTCGGGTTCGCTTATTGCCGGATACGAAGGAATTCAATATGCTGCCGACCATGGTGTAAAAATCATCAATTGCTCCTGGGGAAGTGCCGGTGGTGGTCAGGCCGGACAGGATGTTATTGATTATGTAACAATAAATAAGGATGTACTTGTAGTAGCTGCAGCAGGAAATGACGGTACCGAAGTTGAACTATTTCCCGGTGCTTATAATTATGTTTTGAGTGTGGCTGCATCCACCAGTGCCGATAAGAGGGCCTCTTTTTCAAGTTATGGAACCTGGGTAGATGTTTCGGCTCCCGGAGAAAATATTTATGCAACCTATCCAACAAATACTTATTCGCTTTTATCAGGTACTTCCATGGCCTCCCCTGTAACCGCTGGCTCTGCAGCTTTGGTAAAATCACAATTTCCCTTTTTAAATGCTCTCCAGGTTGGGGAACAGCTCAGAGTCACCTGCGATCCTATGCCCTCCGAACCACAGTATACGGCAGGAAAGATGGGTAAGGGAAGAATAAATTTATTTGCCGGGGTGAGCGGATTAAGTTCACCATCAATTGTGATGACACAAAAAAATATTACTGATAACGGGGATGATGCTTTTATTGCCGGAGATACTCTTGATATCACGGCTACGTTTATTAATTATCTCCTGGCCTCCGGAAATATTACTGCCACTCTAACCACTACTACAGGGTCCTATATTACCGTGGTGGATGGAAGCACCTCCCTCGGATCCATTGCAATGATGGGTTCGGCAAACAATAATGCAGACCCATACCGGGTTGTAATAAAACAAGGAACACCGGTTAACGCCATTGCAAGTTTTGTTATTAACCTAACAGACGGAACATATTCAACCAAGGCATATATTTCATTTACGGTAAATGTTGATTATATCAATATTGCAATAAATGAAGTGGCTACCTCCATTACCAGCAAAAGTTTGATCGGTTTTAATGATTTTTCTACTCAGCTCGAAGGACTTGGATTCCGTTATATGCCCGGAGACGGAGAAAACCTTTTGTTTGATGGTGGTTTGATGGTAGGTGTATCCGGAAAAGTTTCTGATAATGTCAGAAGCAGCCCAAATCCGAATGATGCAGATTTTGTTTCTGTAAACAGGGTTACCAAAGTTATGCCCATCGTATCTGAATTTGATGTAAAAGGAATTTTTAATGATGCCGGTGCCGGTGCGGGAAATCTTCCTGTAAGAGTCTTTCATAAGGCCTATGCATGGAATAAGCCCGGGCACAGGAGGTATGTAATGGTTGAATACAGTATAAAAAATACCGGAACGTCTCCGTTAAATTCACTTTGGGCAGGGATATATACTGATTGGGATATTATTATGGGAAATCCTTCCGGTGGATTTAATAATAATAAAGCTGCCACCGACATGACAAGGAAATTCGGTTATACTTATAACTTAGAGCAGGGAGGATTTCATGCAGGTGTTCAACTTCTAACAACCACAACAGCGGGTTTTAATCATTATGCCATGGATCATAATTCAACGGGAGGAAGTGTAAATCCAAACACTTCTTATAATACGGCAGATAAATTTACAACACTTTCAACCATGAGAGCCAGTGCGGGAGCACCCAATGATGTTTCGAGTGTGGTGAGTGGGGGTCCTTTTAACATTGCCGCAGGAGATTCCATTACAATTGCTTTCGCCATTCTTGCAGGAGATGATTTGGCCGATATGCAAAAAACAGCCGATTCCGCCTGTGCCAACTACCCGTTCAGTTTGATTGCATCCACCACTTCACCGGCCTGCGGAAACAACACGGGAACAGCAAGCGTTTCTGTGGTTGGATGTGGTTCGGTTTACTCTTATTTATGGAGCAACGGGCAAACCACCTCAACCGCTACGGGACTGGGAGCAGGAAATTATTCTGTTACCGTTACCAATCCTTATGGAAGAACCAGTGTAAGGATAATTTCTCTCAGCAATTTAAATGGTCCCTCAGTGAGCGTTGCATCAACCAGTGTTTCCTGTGGTGCAACTGACGGAACTGCCTCAGCTACCGTTGCAGGGGGAACTACTCCCTATTCATATATCTGGTCAAACGGGGCAACAACGGCATCCCTTTCAAATCTTGCCACCGGGAATTACCTGGTAACGGTTGTGGATGCAAATAGCTGCATTGCCACAGGGTCAGCCTCTGTTGTTTCTTCCAGCGATCTTTTTGTTTCTACCTCAGCTACTGATGCCTCTTGCGGAAGTTCTGATGGAACTGCTACGGCAACACCCAATGGTGGGATTTCTCCCTACACTTATTTATGGAGTAACGGGGGTACCACTGCACAGGTTACAAATCTTGGAGCTCAAACATATTCTGTTACGGTAACTGATGCATCCGCATGTTCCGTCCCCGGTTCGGTTACAGTTTATTCTCCGGGTAATCTGTCGTTTTCGGTTTCATCAACCAGTGCCTCTGCTTTTGGCTCCTGCGATGGGTCAGCCTCTGTAACGGTTTCCGGTGGAACTTCACCATTCACTTATTTGTGGAGCAACGCTCAAACCGGACAAACAGCCAACGGATTATGTGCAGGAAGCTATTCGGTTACAGTTACTGATGGAAGCTCGTGCAGCTCCTCTTCCAATGTAATTGTTTCGCAACCGGTGGGAGTGAAAGAAGCAGTTAAACAGGAGAACCAATATTCAGGGCTTGTTATTTACCCGAACCCTGCTTCGCTAACCTCAGAGATGCAATTTACATTTCCCGGAAAGGAAAAAAGTGGTGAGTTTGTGATTTTCAATCTTATTGGTGAGAGAGTTTTCAGCTCAAAAGTTTTTTCCGAAGGAAATTCAAATAATTCCCGTCTTATGGTAGATGTTTCTTTATATGAAAGCGGAATTTATTTTTGCTATTTCAAAACTTCGGCTGGAGTTGTTACACGGAAACTTACCGTGGTGAAGTAAGCAAACTCGGTTTTTTTTATTTTTAGGAAAGAAAAAATAGCATCCGGTTAATTTCGGGTGCTATTTTTTTTATTTGAGTTTCGTCTTTTTTGGCTGTCAAAAAAAATGTCAACGTTTAAATTGAGAATAAAATACAATGCATTAAAATAATAGTTAAGTGCTGATGTTTCACACATCTCTACTTCAAATTACAAATAACAATAATCAAATTGCAAATAAATTCCAATGAACAATAAAGAAAATTCTAAACCGCTAAAGAAGATTTTTTCGACAATAATCGAAAAATCAAGATAGCAGACGGTTTGAAAGTTGAAATTTTGATATTGAATATTATTTGGATTTTGAATTTTAGAAATTAATGTTTTTGAGTAACTTCAGTTAAGTGCTCATACTTGAACATTTTTTATTTAATGTTTTGTGTTATATGTTTTTTGTTTTCTGTTTCATTCCAATATCCATGAATGGGCTCTAGAGTTACAATTACAATTTCATTCCACCTTCTTCGGTAACAAATCAGGTGACGTTCCCACCATCTGCTCATAAGATACCATTCCTATTTTTTCCATCCTGCTTACCTCAATACTCGGGAATCCGAATTCTTCCACCACCTTGCCATAAACAGTGTAAACACCGCTTCCCCTGAACGGAAATTTGGCCAGTGAATCCGGAAAATGAGTGGTGTCGAAAAAGTTGCCTTCTGCATCGAGAAAAGTTCCAAACCGCATCTCTGTTTTTTTTATTGTAAAAACATATTTAATGGTTACCAGTTGTCCGATGATTTTCACCCGGCTTCCTCTGTAATTAATTAAATCCTTCGCTAAAATTCCATCCCCGGCATTTTTAGAAATCATTTCAAAATGGGTGATGGAAACAGGAAACCCCAGTATTTCAATTTCATCAAAGGCATCTTCCATTTTACTGTGAACTAATTTGGGCAGGATAAATTTTTTTGCCTGCACCGGAAACATTCCTGCCGGCTGCAAAGCCTTTTTAGATTTTCCGAGAAGCAGATGCGCTTCCCACAACAAATTTTTTTTCCCCTTTCCGGTGAAACGCAGTGCACCAATGCGGATGAGGATAAGCAACTGCTCCAGTGAAATTCCTGTGCGGCTTACAAAATCTTCCAGCGAAGTATAATCCCCGTTCACCTGCCGTTCTTCAATTATTTTCACTCGCACTTTGTCCTCCAGTTTTGCAATATGAACAAAACCCAGGTAAAGCTCATCACAGTAAATGGTTGTGGTAATTAAGCTTTTGTTGATGCATGGAAGATTGATTTTTGCCCCTGATTTTTTTGCTTCGTTCACATACACCCAGGTAGAATAAAACCCTCCGAAATTATTTATCACGGCCACCATGAATTCCATGGGGAAATGAGATTTAAGGTACAAACTCTGGTAGCTCTCTACCGCATAAGAAGCCGAATGTGCCTTCGAAAAAGAATAACCGGCAAAACTTTCTATCTGCCTCCACACTTCTTTGGTGATATGTTCGGGGTAACCCCGCTCTCTGCAATTTGAAAGAAATTTCTCCACTATTTCGGCATACTGTTTTTTATACCTTCCCTTGCCCGACATCATCCTTCTTAACACATCCGAATCGGCTAAATCCAGTCCTCCGAAATGATGGCATACTTTCAAAACATCCTCCTGGTAAACCATCACTCCGTGGGTTTCGGCCAGCTGTTCTTTCATTACCGGGTGGAGATATTGAATTTTATCCGGGTTGTGAAACCGCTGTATATATTGCCGCATCATCCCGCTCCTTGCAACTCCGGGCCTGATGATGGAGCTTGCCGCTACTAAGCTCAGATAATTATCGCACCTGAGTTTTTTGAGCAAACCCCGCATGGCCGGACTTTCAATATAAAAACATCCGATGGTATCGCCTGATTTTAATTGCTTTCGCACCTGCTCATCACTTTTGAATTTTTGTATGTCGTGCACATCCACCAAAATTCCCCTGTTTCGCTGGATAACCTCTACCGCTTCTTTGATATGTCCGATTCCCCGCTGACTTAATATATCTAACTTTTCAAAGCCGATATCTTCGGCTACATACATATCCCATTGTGCCGTGGGGAAACCTTTGGGCGGCATATCCAGGGCAGTGTAGGCTGTGATGGGCTCTTCCGAAATGAGAATTCCTCCGGCATGAATGGATCGCAGATTCGGAAAATTCTGAATCAGTTTTCCGAAATGGTAAATTTTTTCCGTTATGTCATCAGCGGCCATTATTTTGTGAGCGGAATAATTTACTGCCGCGGCCCCGCTTTTCCCTTTCTCCGCTTCATTTTTATTTTCCCCGAAAACCGGTTTCTTCGGATATATAAAGGCATCGCTGTTCTCCGACAGTTTATCAATTTCCTGTTTCGGCAAGCCATACACCTTGCCGAGTTCACGAATGATGGAGCTGTCTTTAAAGGTTGAAGTGGCGCCAAGCAAAGCGGTGTGTCGGTGTCCGTAGCGTTTAAAAATATATTCAATCACCTCATCCCGGTCCTTCCACGAATAATCAATATCAAAATCGGGCGGACTATTTCTTTTCGGGTTGAGAAAACGTTCAAAATACAAATCGAGTTCAATGGGGCACACATCTGTAATTCGCAGGCAATAGGCCACTACACTGTTGGCTCCGCTTCCCCGCCCCACATGATAAAACCCCCTCGAAATAGAGTAGCGTATTACATCCCAGGTAACAAGAAAATAAGCCGAGAACCCCAGTTTATCTATTACCTCAAGCTCGTGCGTTACGCGTTTCAATGCTTCTTTATTTTTATTCCCGTACCGGAATTTCATTCCGTCAAGTGCTAATTTTTCGAGCAGCAACCGGTCGTCATACGTGCTTGCCGAAAATATTTTTTTATTCTTCACCGTTTTAAAATCAAAATCAAAAGAACATTGATCCATCAGCTTTTCGGTATTGCCGATGATGTATGGAAACATGGAAAATTTTTCTTTCAACTCATCAGGAGAAAGAAAAATTTCATCGCAAGATGCTACATGTTGCGGCTCCAGTTTGCTCAGCACAATGTTGTTGTCCACCGCACGGAGCAGGCGATGTAGCTCGAATCCTTTCTGAGTGGCAAACGAAACAGGATGAAGGACAACTAATTTTTCTTTATGCCCCAGCAACGGAGAGAAAACCATTTTTGTAAGTTCCTGAATTCTTATTCCTATGAATTCATTTTCTTTCAATTCAGAAACCTTTTTTTTCTCTTTGGGATAAATCACAAACACATCATTAAAATCAGGAGCCGCCTCGGGTAAAGGAGTTTTTGAAAAATTATGCCTTGTGCATAGTTCGTTTATCTCCATAAACCCCCGGTTGTTTTTTGCTATGCATATATAAAGCAGCTCGTTGCCATTTCTGAATTCCATTCCTGCAACGGGATGAATGCCCTCATTTTTGCATGCTTTTACAAAATCAAGAACAGCCGTAGAGTTATTAATATCGGTGAGGGCAAGGGCAGCAATGTTTTTTTGCTTTGCCAGCGAAACAAGCAGTTCAACGGAAAGCGTTCCGTATCTTAAGCTGTAATATGAATGGCAGTTGAGGTACAAGTTTTAAATTGATTTTTTTTGGGCATGATAGAGACGCCCTATTAGGGCGTCTGTACATTGAGACGCCCTAATAGGGCGTCTATACATTGAGACGCCCTATTAGGGCGTCTATACATTCCACGGAATAATGATTTTTGTTCCATTAAAAAAAATTTGGAGCGAAAGGCAGCAGTTCCATAGTGAGCCGCTGTCCCGCCTTTCGCTTCAATCTTTGCCTTTCAAAAACCTTTTTCAAACCTTCAAGGTTTTGAAAACCTTGAAGGTTTGAAAAAGGTCTAAGGCAAAGGATTTCCGCTGCAGTCGGGGCTATATTAATTACATCAGTTTTCCATACCTGTGTGCCGAAATACCGGCACTCCGGTATGCAGGC
>JAHEZO010000109.1:0-1430 GCA_023250995.1 Flavobacteriales bacterium
GTTTCCGACAGCATTAGCAAAAGCACTCTTCAAGCCGAACTTAAATGGGTGGATGATATTACCGGAAAAGAAATACTTGCAACAGCAAATCCAAACGGACAATATTCAATGGTTTTAGATGAAAAAGTTATTTACAAACTCACCTGCTCCATGGTAGGTTACAGAGAAAAAACAATAAAATTTATCCGGCAGAATCTGAACAGCGATACATATAATCAGGATTTTTCACTGGTGCCTTTAAAAGCAGGAGAAAATTTTATTTTAAAGAATATTTATTTTTATGCTGGTACCTATGCCATGAAACCGGAATCGCAACCTGAGCTTGATAAGCTTTATAGCTTTCTGGCCTCCAGAGAAAAAGTTAAAATAGAAATTCAGGGTCATACTAACGGAGAAGGAAAAGTTAAAAAGCAAAAGCTAACCACAAAAAAGAAAGCTGAGGAAGGATGGGATTTTCACGGAAATGAAAAAAAACTCTCAAAATACCGTGCGGAGGCCATAAAAACCTATCTCTTAAAAAAAGGAATCTCAGAGGAAAAAATAAGTACGAGTGGAATGGGAGCAACAAAGATGCTTTATCCCGAACCTAAAAACCAAAAGGAAAGGGAAGCCAACCGAAGGGTTGAGGTGTATCTTATGTCATCTTCCACTGACCTGGTTTCGGTTTTAAATGCCATAAGCCAGGAGGAGCCGGTAGAAAAATGATATTTAAGAGGTTACTTGTAATTTATGGTTTTTTCCCTGCAGATTTCGCAGGTATTCGCTAATTTTTTTTGCTTTTATCCGCGAAATCTGCGGGAGAATTTTAAGCCCCGGTAAACATTATTTTAACTGGTGTGATTTTGTTTTATAGTGGCTAATTTTTTTATTTGATTAACAAAAAACAATTTGAAACCCTGCAATCTTTGATTTCAAAATATCTATCCCTTGTAAAGTTCAGCCATACCATTTTTGCATTGCCATTTGCTGTAATTGGTTTTTCGCTTGGCATTGAAAAATTTCCCGAAAAATTCAATTGGAGAATTTCACTTTTTGTGCTTTTGTGCATGGTCTTTGCCCGCAGTGCAGCCATGGCATTTAACCGTTTTGCCGATCGGGATATTGATGTTCTTAATCCAAGAACAGCCAACCGCGAGATTCCGGCCGGTTCCATAAAACCATCTTCGGCACTAATTTTTACCCTGATAAATTCGTTGCTTTTTAGCGTTACCGCTTTTTTCGTCAACCCGGTTTGTTTTTACCTTTCACCCTTGGCCCTGATTGTAATTTTGGGTTATAGTTTCAGCAAGAGGTTTACATTCCTTTGTCATTTAATTTTGGGATTGGGACTTTCAATAGCACCGATCGGAGCTTATCTCGCAGTTACCGGAATGTTCGATGCCCTGCCCTTGTTTTTTTCCCTTGCGGTTTTATGTTGGGTTGCCGGGTTT
>JAHEZO010000109.1:1440-12442 GCA_023250995.1 Flavobacteriales bacterium
TTTGATATTATATATTCACTTCAGGATGAAAGCGTGGATAAATCTCAAAAT
This sequence comes from Flavobacteriales bacterium, assembly GCA_023250995.1. Taxonomy (GTDB): domain Bacteria; phylum Bacteroidota; class Bacteroidia; order Flavobacteriales_H; family JAHEZO01; genus JAHEZO01. The sequence continues at coordinate 1,492 of JAHEZO010000109.1, forward strand.
CTTTTTTCCATTCCATCAAAATTTGGAAGAAAAAATGCATTGGTTTTATCCTCCGTTTTTCATTCATTCACAATTTTTTTTATTTCGTATGCTGGCTATTATGCCGGGTTTGGTTTATGGTATTGGCTAGGTGCGGTAATTTTTTTTCTCTTGCTCATTTATCAGCATACTCTCGTAAAAACAACCGACATAACCAAAGTTAATCTGGCATTTTTTACTACCAATGGCGCAGCAAGCATAATTTTTACGGTGTTTGTTCTTTTGGAATTATTCGGTTAATTTTACCGCAAAATGATAAAATACATGAAAACAAATTGGAGAAATCAAATCCATTCTGATTCTGATGTCCTAAATGGCAAGCCAGTAATAAAGGGAACCAGGATTTCGGTAGAATTAATTCTTGATTTGTTATCACAGGGGTGGACAGAAATAATGATTCTTGAAAATTATCCTACAATTACCAAAGATAGTTTAAGGGCTGTTTTCAGTTATCTCTCTGAGTGCATGAAAGAAGAGCTATTCTTTCCTCCTCAAAAGAAAGTTGCCTAAATGAAATTCCTGGCAGACGAGAATTTTCCAATTACAAGTGTAAAAATATTGCGTAAATTTAAATGGAATGTTGAGTATATTGGAGAAACATTCAAAGGGGGTAAAGATATTTTTATTCTCGAAAAGGCAGTCAAGGAAAATTTAATAATTCTTACTTTGGATCGGGACTATGGAGAACTAATTTTCAAATTTAAATTTCGGCCTCCTCCGGCTGTGGTTTATTTTCGTCTTGATTTTGTAATGCCGGAAGATCCTGCAATTTTATTAATTCAAAAAGTGAATAAAGAAAATCTTCTTTTGGTTCCATTTTTTACGGTAATTGAGAATCATTCAACAAGACAAAGAAAACTTTTTTAAGTTTTTCTCAAAAAACTTCACCAGACTAACTCGGTAATTATTTTTTTATAATGTCCCAGATTAATACAAAAAATCCTCTCAATATAATTGTTATAGTTGCAGCACTTGGGTATTTTGTAGATATCTACGACCTCATTCTTTTTGGAATTGTGATGAAACCAAGCCTTTCTTCCCTGGGCATTCCTCCCGAAATGATGTTTGATACGGGTACCCGTCTGTTAGGTATTCAGATGATAGGTATGCTTGTTGGAGGAATTATCTGGGGCGTATTAGGTGATAAAAAGGGACGGCTTTCCACCTTGTTCCTCACCATCCTCCTCTATTCGCTCGCAAATATCGCCAATGGTTTTGTTCAATCCATTGAACAATATCAGTTGATGCGGTTTATTGCCGGCCTGGGCCTTGCGGGTGAACTGGGAGTGGGAATTACTCTTGTTTCTGAAGTGATGACAAAAGAATCGAGGGGAATGGGAACGAGTTTCGTTTCGGGCATCGGCATTGCGGGGGCGGTGCTTGGTTTTCTTGTTGCCGATATGTTTGATTGGAGGGTGGCTTATTTCGTTGGGGGAGGACTTGGTCTTGTATTGCTCATATTGCGAATCAGTGTTTATGAATCGGGCATGTTTCATAAAACAAAATCAGAAAAGGTTAGCCGCGGTGATTTTTTAAGCTTGTTTACTTCTCCTGAAAAATTTAAAAAATATATCCTTTGCATCCTTGTTGGAATCCCGGTCTGGTTTGTAATAAGCCAGCTTGCCGTTCAATCCGAAAAATATGCTCATGATGCATTAAAAATTCAGGGCGAGATAATTGGCGGAAAAGCAGTCATGTTTCATTATATCGGTGCCTCATTTGGAAGTTTGATTTTCGGGTATATCAGCGAACGTCTGAAATCCCGAAAAAAATCTTTGCTCATTTGCGTAAGCACCCTCTCTCTTTTGCTCGCAGGTTACTTTTTGTCGGTGGGAGCCTCTTCCCTGGTTTACTATTGTATGATTACCGCATTGGGTGTTACCATGGGCGGCCTTTGGGCAGTGTTCATGTCAAATTCTTCTGAGCAATTCGGTACAAACCTTAGGGCCACGGTAACTACCACAGCACCAAATTTTGTAAGAGGAACCACCGAACTTGTAAGGTTATCTGTAAATTCTTTAAAGGGAACATATAATCTTTGGATTGCCGGGGTTGTTGTAGCTGTTGCGGCATTGATTCTTTCATTTGTGGGGATATTTTTTTCGGAAGAAACCTATGGCAAAGACCTGGATTTTAATGAAGAATCCTAAATGAAGATTTTTTTTTGAACCTTATAGGCAAAGATGAAAGCATAGTTTTCAAAAAGAAATTTCCTTTGTAATTTTCTTTATGCTCTATGTTTCTATATGGTTCAAAAGAAAGCATGCGAAACTTGAGCGAAATAATACTCCCCACCTTTAACCCTGCCTCCCTTTTTCCTTTTACCTTTTTCCTTTTTCCTTTTTCCTTTGGATTTTGGACTTGGAACTTTGGACTTGGGTCTTTATTCCCTTATCTTACCACCAGCTTTCTGCTGTAAATATTATTTTTCGAAGAGCCAACAATAAGGTAAATACCGGCCGGCAAACGATTTTCAAAATCAATGGCGGTTATGAACTTACCCGAATCATCCGTAATAACCAAAGTTGAAAATAATTCCCTGCCAAGGTTATCTTTTAAAACAACCAGCACTTCCTCATTTGAGTTATATCCCCCAAAACTGACTTTTACATTTTCACCCTTGGATGGATTTGGAAATACGGTGTAAAATGTTTCATTTTCACCTGATAAATTAATCTCTTCCATTTGGGAAAAAGAATTGGTTCCGTCAATATTCACCTGCTTTAAACGATAAAATGATTTCCCCTGAAATGGTTTTTCATCTATGGCTGAATAGTACATTATTTTGCTGCTGTTCCCGGCTCCTTTTAATCTGGCAACTTCCGAAAAATCCATCCCGTTTTTTGTTTTTTCAATGATGAAATAATCATTATTAATTTCGGTGGCGGTTATCCAATTAAGGATTACTGCTGATTGGTTAATTAGCTTAGCAGTAAATTGAATTAATTCAATGGGCAAGGGAGCCTGTGCCCTTGCGATGGCAAACCTGGAAAATGAGGTAAAACCGGTTCTGCGGGCATACCCATTACCACTGTTATAAATTCTTCCTCCCGAACCTCCGGTTGGAATTGTGGTTGAGCCTTCAAAGGAACTCCAATCGGCATAATCAGAGGAACCCTCAGGTCTTTTTACCACACAGAACATGTCGTCCTCTGTGCCCGATAATCCGGTATTTGCCACAAATAAGTCCACCCCATAGCTTCCTGATGCTGGCGAAAAATCCGGAGAAATAGTCCATTCAACTGCCTGCCCTGCCGTTGGACCTGAGATAGTGGTTAGTGCACTTCCAAACTGAGTTGCAATAGAAGTATTAATATTAAAATCCACATTACTCCCGCTTTTAGTATTGGTTGCAACAGATGCATCTAAATAGGTAAATCCTCCTCCCGTTAAATTGGCGTTTATCAAATCTACCCTTTTATAATTTGAGGTGGCAGTACCGTCACCTACCGGAAAAGTATAGGTGCTTGTATTGTTTGCAATATACCTTCTAAGGTTTCCATAAATGAAATTGGTGTTTGAATATCCGGAAAGATCAGCGGCTGTGGTGCTTTTTAAAATCAAGAGGTTTGTACCTGTTGAAACCACCCCTCCCGATAAAGTACAGGTGCCGGTAAGGGAAACGTCCGCATTTAAAGTTATTCCGGCACTATTGCCGAAAGTCATATTCGAAAAATCAGGAAATGGTCCTGCACCCAAAATAACTTGAGATAAACTTCCGTTAAAATTGGTGTTTGTTCCGTTGGTCCATGTACCGCCATTCATGGTAACATTGCCGCCAAGGTTTAAAGTTGGGGGTGCTGTAAAAGTTCCAGCTGAAAGAGTATAAGTTCCGGTTACATTAAAGGTGGTTGCTGCCGAGGAATTAAAATTTCCGGTAGTTTGTGTGTAATTGTTGGCATTTAGTGTGGTTGTAGTTACAAGAGTTAGAGTGTTTCCTGCCCCCATGTCAACGGCCAGATGATTAAAGGTTTTGGTTGCAGCGGTCCCGGTAAGATTTTGAGGGCCTCCGTTGTTAAAAGTAACTGTCCCTGTTCCTCCGCTAAAGGTACCAAGTGAATTATGTGTCCAGTTTCCTTTAATAAAAATATCAGTACCCGATGTAAAAGTACCTGCACTAAGAGAAAAATTTCCATTAATATTCAATGTGGCAGGCCCGGAAAAATCCCCTCCGCCTGCAGTTATATTCTGAAGAGTTACTGAGGTTAAAGAAGCCGCAGTTGCAAGGGTTCCGGCCCCTTTAGAAAGAGTAATATTGTAAAATGTTTGCGAGGTGGAAGTTCCGTTAATATTTTGTGTTCCTCCCCCCTGTAAAGTTATGGTTCCGTTGCTATGGGTATAAGTTCCACCGTTATTGGTCCAGTTTCCGCTCAGGAAGATGCCCGGACTTCCGGTAAAGGTACCTGCCGAAAGGGTAGCGTTTCCGGTAATATTCATTGTGGCAACTGTTGATGCATTGCAATTGCCCGTTGTTTGAGTAAAATTATTGTTCACATTCAGGGTGGTTTTCGAGCCCCCGAACGAAAGAGTAAATCCGGCAGTTTTTAGTATTTCTAAATTATAAAATGATTCAGTTGCCGCAGTTCCGGCCACAGTTTGGTCAGTTCCTCCCTGAAAAGAAACTTTGCCGGTAGGAGTAAATGTAAATCCGGTATTTCTGGTCCAGCCACCTGCACCATTAACTATTATTGTTTTACCCCCATCTGCAATCCCTCCTCCTGAGGCAGCAGTAAAAGAAGTAGCTCCTGTTGTTATATTGTTGGTGAGGGTTGTAGCTGTAACATCTGTACCTGTATAAAAAAATGTTCCTGCGATGGTGAGAATTCCATTGCTCGTCATTCGCGACTTGTTCTGAATTGTAAAGTCACCTGAAATGGAAGTTACTGAAGACATGTCATAAAGGGAATTAGCCGCTGTATTTCCTGTAAAATTCAAATTCCAATAGGTTGCCCCTCTAACTGTAGCTGTGTTTGCCGTTTGATTTAAAGTTACGGTTCCTCCCGTTAGGGAATATGTTCCACTGAGTTCAGGATAGGTGGCAGTGGTTGACCTTTGCAATTTTAACTCGGAAGTTCCTGTCATTGTAAGTCCGCAACCATTTCCGTTTAAAACATTGGTTGATTCATCCATTATTGCAGATCCCGAAACGGTTACCATGTTAATTACGCTGATGGTTCCTCCAACAGCAAAGGTTTTTGTTCCTGAGCCGGATATGGAAAGATTATAATATTTTACACTGGGAGCTTTTATGGTTTGTGCACCAACAGCATTATAATTAACAGTATTAACTCCGTTATGGGTAACCAACGTTCCTGTGGCAAGCACGGTGCCGGTAGTATTAATTGTTCCCCTGTTATCCAGAGTGGATGTGGCAAAACTGCCAACTAAATTTCCCGTTAGGGTAATGGTTCCATAATTAGTAACCGTAAAGGTGTTGGTAATATTTACACTTGGTGCCGTGATGGTTAAATTGGCCGAGGAAGAAATATTTTTAGCAGTGGTAATGTTTATTGCTCCGGCTCCCGTTCCTGAAATTGTCCCGGTTCCAGTTATGTTTTTAATCACCCCACCATTGTGCGAAAAAGTGTTTGTTCCCAAAGCAAGGGTGCCATCCACGGTAAGGTTTCCTGTTAAAGCAAGTGTTCCAAGAAGTGTAAGGGTAGCTCCGGCATTAATGGTAATATCTCCAACAATTCCCGAACCGGAGGTAATGGTTGAATTTCCGGTTCCTGTTCCAAGGATAAGATTTCTTGATATTGTACAGGCGCCTGCAGTGGGAGCAACCTTTCCTGTTCCTGAAGTTGTAATATCCTGAGTTACTGTAAAAGCAGCTGTACCATCCAATGTTGCTCCATTGGCAATATCAGCAACTGATTGAATCGTTGTTGGAACATTTACGCTTACCGTTTGCCCTGCACTGATATAAACATATCCTGCTGAAATGGGAACACAATCACAACTTGCCCCTGCCCCTCCGCTGGTATATGACCAGGTTCCGTTTCCGGGTGTAACATCATCCCAGTTTCCCGTTTTCCTGGAGTAATAAAATTTTCTGATTGGGGTAGAAGCAGAGTTTATGGTTGTTACTACAAAATCATTATTAAATTCGGTCGGAGTAACCCCGGTTCTTTTTACTACAGGTGCATCTATCGTTCCTGCTGTTGCTGATTCTGCAGTTCCTACTCCATAGGGGGCGGCAATAATTCCCATTTTTAAGTCACTCAGGGTAGTGGTTGGATTCAGGTCATTTAAAGTAACATCCAGGTTATAAGTACCTCCTCCGAAGCCACCGGAAGTTAAAAGGGTGGTCTTCATATCCGTTCTTGCCTGAATGGCATTTGACAGGTTGTCGGAATAAGAAACCGTACTTACCAAAACTGCGTCAGAATGTGAAGCGGTAATATAACCTGCTCCGGTAGGGTTTGTAGTTGAATTAATTTCGATTGGCCTGTAAAAAGTAGAAGTCCCCATTGGGAACAAACCATCCCAGGGGGTTGATGTAGAAATAACGGCAGTTGTATTATTAATATATCTTTTGAAATATCCATTGTACATGGTGCCTGAGGTGCGTGAAAGTGTTCCCTCTGAACCATTTCCCAATTGAAAGGTCCTTGAATTCAGATTGTAATTTCCGGCAGTCATTGTAAGGGTATTAGTTACGATAATATCCGTGCTTGCTTCGAGGGTTAAAGGGCCGGTGCAATTAGTAGTTATTTTGTAAAAGGTTTCTGTACCTCCCCCTGTTTTCGTTATGGTTTGAATTCCGGTTCCATAAAAAGCAATGGTGGTGGTTCCGGTTGTCCAGCTTCCCGACCCTGTGTTGTTATCCGTCCAGTTTCCTACCAAAGAAACGAACGATCCCGAAAGGGTAAGGGTTCCTGAAGATTTGGTTATAGAAACATTTGGAAGCAACCCCTGACCAGAAGTTGCTGACCCGGTAATGGTTTGAGCTCCTGTACCGTTAAAATTAATAGTGCCGGTTCCCCCTCCTGAGGTGGCTGTGTTTCCAATGGTTAAATTTCCGGCAATGTTTACTGTTAAATCATTTATAAAGGTGGGGGTGGATGTATTTATTGATAATGTTCCGGCTGAATTCGTATAGTTTAAAGAGCCGCTTCCAAATAATGTAAAACTCGGAAGTCCGTTTTGACTCCCTATCCCATTGCTCGAACCTGTAACAGTGATGGTATTATTTATTGTTACGGTGTTGGCACCTGCATTAGTCCAAAACCCCAAACTATTAAACGTCATGGGGTTGCCGGTAAAGGTTAAATTATATGTCGTTCCTCCACTCCCCGGGGGTATTACCCTCACATCTCCACTTGGGCTGGTAAAACTTCCCCCGGTAAATGAGAAAGTTCCATTTGCATTTCCGGTTGGAAATATTCTCCAGGTGCTGGTTGTAGAGGTAAAACTTCCTGAAGATATGGTAACATCCATGCAAAGGGTTCTGAAATCAGAGTTTCCGGCATTAAACGTACCCCCTGAAAAAGTTGCAACTGCATTGCAAATTAACCAAAGGGCATCGGAGGAGGAAGTTGAACCTACAAAGGACCCGCTGGAAAAAATTACAACTCCTGTTGCAAAATTTGTATTGTTTTTTCCTATGACAAAATCATTTCCCGCAATTTGTGTAATGGTTCCTGCATAACCAGTCATATCAATTCCGTTCAGGCCCCTTGTATTGCTTGTAATTAATGGAGCGCCAACACCATAGTCGTAGTTCATATTGCAACTCGTATTATCCAATGCATCAAAATACACCACATCACTTGTTGCAATGGTGGGCACCGCTGTTGCCGCTGTATAAGTCGGTGTGGTGGTAGACCAGTTAGCAATGGTGGCCCAATTTTGATCTGTCAGAGTTGGTATATTGCTCGGATTTTGAAGAGGCCTCCAGTATAAATTTAAGGCCAAAGCCGGAGTGGAAATTAACCCATAAATGATAATAATTAACAACTTCCCCAAGGGAAAATTGTTTTTGGGAGAAGAATTTTTGTATTCCATGGGCTATTTGTTTTTATCAATAGTACAACAAACCAATGCCATTTGGCCAAAATTGTGATGAACAAGGTAAAATGTTACGTGAACTGGTTAAAATGAAATGTGAAATATTTGTTAAATATTATCCTGCTCATTATAATGGATGTACATTAGCCGCATTAAAAAATATTTTAAAAAATTTAACTCAAAATCAATTTTTTATGAAAAAACTATTTGCATTAATTTTCCCTCTTGCCTTTGCAGGAGTTGTTGCAGCCCAAACAGCTGCACCCGAAAAAAAAGAAGAAAAAGCACCAGCCAAAAAAGAAGCTAAAGCTGAAAAAATGGGGGTTAAAGAAGAAAAAGCCGGAATGAAAGAGGCTAAACCAGCAGCAAAAGCAGATAAAAAAGAAATGAAAGCTGAGGGGAAAACAGAGAAAAAAGAAGAAAAAAAAGAAATGCCCGCCAAAGCGGAAGAAAAAAAGTAAGGAATCCTGATTCCTTTTTAATTTTAATCCCTCCCCAAAATTTTGGTGAGGGATTTTTTTTATTTTTGTTTTATATTATACCATTTAGACATATAAAACAATCTTTTACTAGGCTCACCTTTTTTTCCCTAAAAGGATCAACGCTCAGGAGTAACCGGGCTGGTCCCTTTAGGGAACATGGGTGCGGGAAGGAAGAAATTAAAATAAATGTCTAAATGGTATTACTCCAGGATAGACTTATTTGTTTTTTTTCATATCCAAATTAATTTTCATTTTTAAAATCACTACCCATGAAAAAATTTTTATTTTTTACAACAGCTATGATGTTTGCCGGAATAGCTTCGGCACAAACAGGAACTCCCGAAAAAAAAGAGGAAAATAATTCAACAAAAAAGGAAGAACGGACATTGGAGGTGGGAATAAAAGAAGAAAAAACTTCCAATGAACATCCCCGAAATACAAATGGGCACCATAGTAAATTTGAATGTCCTAAATGCCACATGACTTCGGATAAACCTGGCAAGTGTACCATGTGCAAAGTTGACATGCTGGAAAGCAAAGATGAAATGAAGAAAGAAAAAATGGAGAAGAAAGAAGGAAAACATGATGGAAGTGGAGGAGGGCATAGGGATGGGAAAAAGAGGGAGTAGGGAAAGATGGAAGATGGAAGACGGAAAATGGAAAATGGAAAGTTTACCATTTGCTCATTGATGATTCAGAAAATCAAATAGAATTAGGGTAAAAGTTAAAGAGTTAAGTTCCGATTGCCCATTGCCTTTTGCAAATTGCCTATTGGTTATTGCTTATTGCAAATTGCAAATTGCTAATTGCTAATTGCTAATTGCTAATTGCTAATTGCTTATTGCTTATTGCTAATTGTTCAATGCCAAAGGAAATATTTTATTAAAAACAATGGCTTCAAAGGACATTCGAATTAACCAATACATTGAAAAGGCACAACCTTTCGCAAAACCCATTCTAACCCACCTCCGAAAATTAATCCATCAGGGGAATCCCGAAGTAGTTGAAACAATTAAATGGGGAATGCCTTCCTTTGATTATAAAGGTCCTTTTTGCAGCATGGCTTCATTTAAGCAGCATGCTGTATTTGGTTTCTGGAAAGGACAATTACTTAAAGATCCAAAAAATTATTTACAGGAAAGAAGTGCCCGGGGAGGGGATGCAATGGGAAACCTTGGACGGATTACCTCCATTAAAGATTTGCCGCCCGATAGTGTTATTGTTGATTTTGTGAAGCAAGCTAAAAAGTTAAATGATGATGGGATTAAACTCCCTGCAAAAAAATCTAAAATTCAATCAGAGCTTATTATCCCACCATATTTTCTAATGGCTGTTAAAAAAAATAAAAAAGCATTTTCTGTTTTCGAAAAATTCAGTCCTACCAACAAAAAAGAATATGTCCTTTGGGTTACTGAGGCAAAAACCGAAGAAACCCGTAAATCACGCCTGGAAACCGCTGTTCATTGGATGAGTGAGGGGAAAATCAGGAATTGGAAATATGTAAAGTGAAGTAATCAGGTAATTTTTTTTTCCTCTCCAAAATTATCCGGTTAAGATAAAGTCAGTTCTAAATATTGATCTTTTTCTCTGCGAAACTCTGCGTTTTTACTCTGGGGCCTCAGCGTTAAATTTTTTTTTGAAATTTTTGAAACAATCCGTAATCTTCTAAATTTTATTGGACTGATTTCGAATTGTTTAAATAAAAAATTTAAAAATTATAGTACTTTGTTATACAAGGTATTTGTTTTTGTATATATCTTTGCCAAACATTATTCATTAACAGAAAAAAATAAAATGGCAATAAATTCAGAAAATTTAAGTGTTGAAAATACGCAGGCCCAAATGCGTAAGGGAGTTTTGGAGTATTGTATTTTATCCATTCTTTCAAATGGCGAGGCGTACCCGTCAGAAATAATAGAGGTTTTAAAAAAAGCCAAATTGATTGTGGTAGAAGGAACACTTTATCCTCTCCTCACAAGATTAAAAAATTCGGGTTTGCTCACTTACCGTTGGGAAGAATCTCAAAGCGGTCCGCCAAGGAAATATTACAAACTCACTCCGGTGGGAGAAAAATTTCTGAAAGGCCTGGCAGAAACATGGGATGAACTTTCTAATGCGGTGAATAAGGCAACGAGGAATAGGTAAGGGGTATAGGGTATAGGGTATAGGGTAAAAGGGAAAAGGGAAAAGGGAAAATGGAAAATGGAAAATGGAAAATGGAAAATGGAAAATGGAAAATGGAAAATGGAAAATGGAAAATGGAAAAGTGGGATATTTTAATGCAGGTCTTCCGTCTCCTGACTTCTGACTTCCGACTTCCGACTTTTAAAATGTAAATAAATTTAAAAATCAAACATTAATCCCCATGAACAAAACAGTAACTATAAACCTCGGAGGCATTATTTTTCATATTGAAGAGG
>JAHEZO010000253.1 GCA_023250995.1 Flavobacteriales bacterium
TGAAGTGAAAGGTTAGTCCAGGACACTCCGTAATTCCCCGCTTTAATATATGCAAAACCATTTCCGTTAACATCGTAACCCAAAATCATCCGTTTCCCGGGAGTGGAAGATCCGCCTAACGACAGTTGGGCCTTATCCGGGGTAATATCACCATCCATGGTAATATCCCTTTGAATATCGAGGAGAAAATTCGGTGCGGTTGTTCCAATACCTGCCCAACCTCCGCCCGAGGGAACAATCAGGGAATAGTTGTTTGTTCCGCCTGAGGAACTAAGATATGCTGCAATATTATTCACTCCGGCCCCGGATTTTAAAGCCTGAAGGGCATAACCGGTGATGGCTCCCGTATGGCTCACATAAACTCCCACAGAATTTGCTGTAGTGCTTGGCTGTAAAACCTCAAACATATTTGTTGCTGCCGCAGCAGCCCCGGTTGTATTTACCCCAATATTTTGGGCAAAAATATTTTCAACGTAAAACAATCCCGGAAGAATTGAAAAAATTATGACAATTTTTTTTTGCAAGGAATTTCTCATGGAAGTTGAATAAAATTATTTTGGAGTTGGCCAATTACCTTGTTAAGAAATATTAACCATAGCAAGGTAACTTGAGTAGAAATTTTTTGCATTCTATCTAGGAAAAATAAATTTATGGAAATAGTTTCCGAACATACAAAAAATTCCTGTGAGTTTTTACGGAGAATAAAGAATTTAATGGACTATTAGATAAACGTTAGAAATTTATGGATTAATGCGGCAAACTAAATTTTTGGGTTCTAAAATAAACCTGAAAAGGAAATAAAATTTCCAAACAAAATATTCGGAAAAAAAACAGTTGAAAAGAAGAAGCTAAAAGGTTGATAAAATATTATTCAGATAAAAAATTTTTAAACCACAATCCGGAATCCTTTATTATCCTTTGTTGCGTATTAAAATCAACATACACCAACCCGAATCTGGTTCGGTAACCTTCGGCCCATTCAAAATTATCCATCAGCGACCAAACAAAATACCCTTCCACTTTTACCCCTTCATTTTTAGCAAGCAAAACCTTTTTAAGGTAATCCTCAAAAAAAATAATTCTTTTTTTATCATTCACCTTTCCATTCGAAAGAACATCGGGAAAAGCCGCTCCGTTTTCGGTAATATAAATCTTTTTTACTCCATCATACGAGGAAAATTTTTTTAACATTTTAAAAATCCCTTCTGGATAAATTTCCCAGCCCATTTCAGTTTTTTCAAGTTTTTTATTTTTTGCTGAAACAGGTTTTCCTTTCAGGATGGGAATAAACCAATGGTACTTTTCAATTTCACGGGTGTAATTCTGAATTCCGATAAAATCAAAATCAAATTTTAGTTTCTCTGCATCCCCTGATTTTACATACTTATCAATCCTTTTTAATTGTTTTATGCTTTTTACCGGATAGCCTAAACCAAGAGAAGGTTCAATGAAAAGGCGATTTAATATTGCATCGAATTTTTCTACAGTTATTAAATGTTTTTGCGCACCTGAAAAAGGTTCAACGGGTGAACATGAAAAAGTGGTTCCTGCCTGGGATCCGATAACATTTTCTCTGATTATTCTTCCTCCCCCGGCCTGGCACATGGCAGCATGGTGAACAGCCGGAAGAAAATTTTTAAATCCTTTTTTCCCGGGGGCATGTATTCCGAGCAAATAACCAAGAGCTGTAAAGGCAAGCGGTTCGTTCAGTACCATCCAGTTTTTTACTTTATCTCCGAACGCCCGTGAACAGACCTGGACATATTCGCCAAACCAATTTATTACATCCCGGTTTACCCAACCGCCTTTATCCTGCAAAACCTGTGGAATGTCCCAATGGTACAATGTTACCCATGGCTGAATTCCCTTTTCCAAACATTTATCAATTACCCTGTGGTAGAAATCAATTCCTTTCTGATTCTTTTCTCCCACCCCATTGGGTAAAATTCGCGACCAAGCAAGAGAAAAACGAAAAGCATCAAAATTCATTTGTTTAATTAAACTTATATCTTCAGAGTATTTATGATAAAAATTGCAAGCCATATCAGGCTTTTCATCCGTTTTAATTTTGCCTTTTATTTGCGAAAATACATCCCAGACCGAGGGGGATTTTCCATCTTCATTCCATCCCCCTTCAATTTGCGGGGCGGCCGTGGAAACCCCCCAAATAAAATCTTTTCCGAAGGCTGATTTCAATAAATCACCTGATGGTTTAAAGTTAATATTACCAGGCAATAAATTATTTTTGGCCTGAGAAGAAAAAAAATTCAAAGAAGAAAAAGCATTCGCAAGGGGTGAAAAAAAAGCACCACCGCCCATCAATCCAATTGATTTTAATAATTCCCTTCTTTTCATACTTTCATTTTCTTTGAATCAAAAGTAGAAAGATAATGTATAACCAAATTTTAACAAATAAAATTATCTTTGCTTTTAAAATATTTTCATTCCAAAATCCAATTTTTAAAAAATTATGCTCGAAGAAAAAATTAACTCTGATATAAAAACTGCAATGCTTGCTCGGGATGCAAAAAAATTAGATGCACTTCGGGCAGTTAAATCAGTTATCCTCCTTTTAAAAACTTCGCCCGAAGGATACAATGATATTTCTGAAACCAAGGCCCTACAAAAGGAAGTGAAAAAAAGAAAAGAATCGGCCGAACTATATAAGTCGCAAAACCGGTTGGATCTTGCCGAGCCGGAATTATTTCAGGCGGGAATTATTGAGAGCTATCTCCCCGGACAAATGGGTGAAGTAGAACTTTCTGGCATTATTTCGAAAGTAATCTCCGAAACAGGTGCCAATTCCCCTTCGGATATGGGTAAAGTGATGGGAGCTGCAATTAAACAGGTAGCCGGAAAAGCGGATGGAAAAATGATTTCTGATTTGGTAAAAAAAATGCTCAGTAAATAATTTTTTAAGGACATTAAATACAAACTTTTAAAAGAAGTATTAAGTGAAAAAAATCATTACTTCCCCCAATGCACCTTCTCCGGTTGGACCTTACAGCCATGGTGTCATCTCCAATGGTTTTTTATTTGTTTCTGGCCAGGTAGGTAAAAAACCAGTTACAGGAGAACTTGTTTTAGGCGATATTAAATCAGAAACCCACCAGGTGATGGAAAACATCAAGGCTATTCTTAAAGAAGCCGGACTTGACTTCAACCATGTGGTAAAAACAACAATTTACCTTACCGATATGAATAATTTCGCTCAGGTAAATGAGGTGTATGGTTCTTTTTTTTCATCCGAATATCCTGCCCGCGAAACCGTGGAAGTTTCAAAACTTCCGTTAAATGTTAATGTGGAAATTTCTGTGGTTGCTGCTAAAACTCCTTAGGAGAAAATTGATTAACAAAAAAGAAAAAATTTATAATTTTTTTCCGCACCAATTCATAAAATTTTCTTTCTTTTCATCAATAACAAGTAAATTTTTTTGGATGGAATATATTTGATAAAAAGTATCTTTGGAAGCTTTTATCTTAATCTCTTTTAGCTCTTGTTTTCGTTTTATTAAAAGCTTAATTTCATTAAACGAAAAATACCTGCTCCACTCAGCCAAATCGTTTTTTAATTCAAACCCGTTTATTGAAATAATTTCATCCAGATGGCAAAGGCCGGCCTTTGCTGCCACGGAACCCGGATAAATCGCAGAAACAATTTCGGATTTTTGGCCCGAGGGGTTGGAAGAGGTTTTAATTCCCCAGTGCGCCTCTTGAAACTTCGGGGATTTAGTTTTAATCAGCTCACAGCCAATATAACTCAAACATTCGTTTAAAGGAACCTCATAACTTCCAATTTCAATGGGAGAATTTCCGGTTAATTTATTTCCCCAAACATATTTTTCAAAAAAATTATCCATGTTTTTTTCGGCAACTTTTTCAATCATATTTTTATACTCCTGTTCTGAATAACCCCTTCCTTTTTTTGCAAAATCATGGTAAAGAATTCGCATTACATCATCCAAAGAGGATTTGTTTTCTGAATTTTTTCGAATGAGAATATCTGTAATAAAGGCCAAAATACACCCATCAGGATAAATTGACATCACCCGGTTAGGGATGGAGTTTCCATAGCCGTCAAGCCATGTATCGAAGGAGGATTCTGCAATTGAACGATGATTTCTACCAAAATTATCAAAATGCCTTTGAAGGCTTTCTGAAAGTTTTTTAAGATATTCCTCCTCATTTTGTATACCCGACCTAAATAACATCAAATCTCCATAATATGTAGTTACTCCCTCGGCTACATAACCAAGCCGGGAATAATTCTCCCGGGAAAAATCATAGGGCATCATTTCGATGGGCCGGATGGATTTAATATTCCAGGAATGAAAAAGCTCATGCGAACTTACTCCCAGGAACTCATCATAAAGGGGGCGGTTTAATAAATTATATCCGGGCCCAAGTGCAATTACGGTTGAATTAAGGTGTTCAACACCATGGTGAAATTTATATGGTAAAATCTGAAACAGAAAATGGTATTCTTTTACGGGAAACTCTCCGAATAATTCATATTGCTCATTTACAAAAATAAAAAAATCGCAAATGATTTTTCCCCAGTCGGGCAAGCATTCACCCTGGAACCAGAGGTTAAATTCAATGCCTTCATAAACAAAATGATTTCTC
>JAHEZO010000110.1 GCA_023250995.1 Flavobacteriales bacterium
TCCCTTTCCGAAATTACAAATTACATCGACTGGACACCATTTTTTCATGCCTGGGAAATGACGGGAAGTTACCCCAAAATTTTTAATGACAGGGATAGGGGAGAGGAAGCAAAAAAATTATTTGCGGATGCTCAAAACATGCTAAAAAAAATAATTGCCGGAAAATGGCTTACCGCAAAGGCAGTAATGGGAATTTTTCCAGCGTTTTCAAAAAATGATGATATCCTAATTATTGATGACTCTGCCACTGAAAAAGTAAAATGCGTATTCCATTCCCTTAGGCAGCAAACAAAAAAACCAACGGGGCAATATAATGTGGCTCTTTCTGATTTTATTCAGCCCCATCCGGATTCAGTTGGAGGTGGTGAAGGGTCGGGGGTGTTTTCTCCCCTCTCCTTTGGAGAAGGGTCGGGGGTGAGGCCCGATTTTCTTGGTGCCTTTGCCGTTTCAACCGGATTTGGTATCGAACAATGGATTGAGAAATTTGAAAAGGACCATGATGATTATTCATCCATTATGATTAAAGCCCTTGCCGACCGGCTGGCAGAGGCCTTTGCAGAATTATTGCACATGAAAGTAAGAACCGAATTTTGGGGTTACTCTCCTGGTGAAAACCTTTCTCCCGAACAATTGGTTAAGGAGGAATATAGAGGTATTCGTCCTGCTCCCGGCTACCCAGCTCAGCCCGACCATACTGAAAAAAAGATTCTTTTCGATTTGCTTGAAGTTGAAAAAAACATTGGAATAACCCTTACCGAAAGTTTGGCTATGTACCCCACAGCGGCAGTAAGCGGATTGTACTTTTCACATCCCGATTCACATTATTTCGGACTGGGAAAAATCCGCAAAGATCAGGTGGAGGATTATGCCCTCAGAAAAGAAATGAAAGTTTCAGAAGTGGAAAAATGGCTTGGCCCGGTTTTGGGGTATTAATGGCTAAACCCTCAATTTTTATTCAAGTTTTCCATTTATAATGTTTTCCCATTATTTTCAAGGTGTTTTTAAAAATTCTAACAAATATATTTTTCATTTAGGTTATGAGCAAAAGAGTTTTTAGTAATGGTAATTACTTTTTATTTTAATTTACATTGGGATTTGGTCTCCACATCCAGGCCCTGCGAAAATTATAACTTTCTGCCTCTATAACGGTACTAGCCCATCGTTCTCCTTTTGAAATATCAATTACTACCTTGTCATATTGTTGGTCGAAAGGTAAATGGTAGATTTTCTCACCGGTTTGAAAATTGATGTTACATTTTATGCATGGATATTTTTTGTCCATTGAAATTTTATCCACTCGAATTCCCAAAACATTTGCGAATTCTTTGGCAGTATCAGAAAGATCTCCGGATGTTACCATTACAGGGGTAATGTTACTTTTTTTTAATAACTCCGGAAATAAATCAATTTGAATATTTTGGCTTTTTCTAATTTGCTCTAAATAATATTTTATTGTGGTTCCGTAAAGCTGAGTAATATGGTTTTCCCTTATAGGAATTCCTTTTATACTACTCCAGTTTTTACATTGAACCACTTCAATTTTATGCTCATTAATACAAATTAAGTCCCTTCCCAAATCTTCCCTAATTTTTTCGATTCCGTGATAATTAACTTTAAACCCTTTTTTTTCATAAAGATAACCAATGTACCTTTCATAATCTCTTCCAATTTGCCATTGATCTTTGTCTCTATTCCAATATCTATCTAATGCTTTTTGGTTCCTCTTCGAAACTGAAAGACTTTCAAATTCGCCTTTGGTGGCCATGTAAAAGGTAACAGGGTCTTCTTCCTCAGAAGGGGTATCATTGTAAATAGATTTGATTAATTCTTCCGAATTGAAACCAACATACTCTCTAAGCCAAGGAAAAAGTGCTTCATAGTACCCAATTATATATTTAGCAGTTAGAAACTCTTTCTTGAAAAGTCTCTTTTCTTCTGCAATTTTTTTTATTCGGCCAGCCTCAACAATTGCAGGCCTTTTTTTATGTTCCAGATAACTGGCAAAAATTTTGTCGTAGTTTTCCCAATAATCAGATATTGCGGTTACAAGCCATGGGAAACCCATTGATTTTTCTTTTAGTAAAGTGTCCAGAGATTCTTTAACAACTGTTTTATAATTGTCCAATAAGGCTTTTGCATCCAAGTCAAGTTGTTTTTGGGCAAGAATTGTTTTTTCGATTTCGAGTTTTAATTTGACTTCTTCATCAAATTTATATTTCTTTTGTGCCAGAATTGTTTTTTCAATTTCAAGTTTAATATTCTCTACCGAGATGTTCGAATTAATTAATTCCGCCTTTTTCTTATGAAAGTTATTTATTAATTGAAGAATGAAATAGATTAATAGGTACATTCCCAAAATAATTCCAATTATTAAAAAAATAATTACTCCGGGGTTCATGATAACTGACAAAAGTGTTGCGTTTTTATTATAATTTTTGTTATTTATAGTTTTTCAAACTGGAAATGATAAACCAAATCAAAAATCAAAATGAATCCTAACAAAAGTATGAAAATGTAGGGCATTTCCGAAATTGTAAAATTGCAGGCAAGGTCAAAAAAAATTTAATAATTTTTAACCTGTTTGATAAAGGGCAGTAAACTAAATTATAAGTGTAACCCCTGCGGCAGAAGTGGACGATTTGATGTGGTAGCATCAGCGGGCAGGAGTTTTCATAGTATCACTGGCGTATTACTTGTGTGACCACCAGAGAAAGCAGAGAACATTTTTGCTGCAGCAATATAGTGTTCAAAAATAGTGATTAATATTAAAGGAATTCATCATTCAGAAATCTCCATTCAGGATTAAATGATGTTATTAATTGATCTTTTTTTTCTCTCCGCCAACCTTTTATCTCTTTTTCCCGTGCAATTGCATCATTGATGTGATCATACCTTTCATACCATACAAGATTGTAGCAATTATATTTGTAAGTAAATCCTTTGGTTAATCCGGTAATATGTTGATGTAAACGGACAACTAAATCGTTTGTAACCCCGACATACAACACAGTTTTATTTTTATTGGTAAGTAGATAAACAATGTAATTGTGGAGTCTCATTGCTGAATTATTTTGTAATTAAATTCAAAGTTAAAATAATAAAAAGGATGGATAGGAAAAAAGGGCAGATTCCTCACTTCACTTCGTTCAGTTCGGAATGACAGTTTCGTTTGGTTTTTTTGAAGGGGGAGGAGAGCAGCCGCGCAAAGCGCGGCTGCTCTCCCCCCCCCCCCCCATTCTCTTTCATATTTCATTTGTCATTCCGAACAAAGTGAGGAATCTGCCATTAAAAATAAAAAGATGTGGCTAAAACGTAGGTAATGCAAACAGGTTCCTTGGTTCATTTCTTTTAAAGAAACAAAAAAAAACATTCTCAAATAATTTTCGGAATATATTTTCAATTCACCACCCTCTTACCCCACCATCCTTACCTTCCTCATAACCAAAAGGCAAACAAGGCAAATAAAAATGCTGATATAACCGATGACATCATAATGAAGCAATTCCCCTGTAATATCCTTCGAAATAATTATTCCGCCCATAAATGCTGCAAGACCTAATCCCAGTTGTTGAAGGGAAGAATTCAGGTTCATAAAACCTCCTCTCAGGTTTGGCGGAACAACCGAAGTGATAAGTGCCTGAGCCGGAACAAATCTCCCCCCTCCGAAAATAAAAAAAAGTGTGGTAACGGTTAATATCTGGTAATCAGGAACTCTTGTGAGGTTTGTAAGGAGAAGTATGGGCACTACTGAAAGAATCAAAAGCCCTGAAAATATTTTATGTTTCCCATATTTATCGGCCATTTTTCCAAATAAGGGAGAAGTGAAAAGGGAAAGAACCCCACCGAAAAAATACATTAACGGAAGTTTTTCCAGCAAAAATCCTGTGTTTTTTGTAAGGTAAGGGGCAATGAAGGGGATTAGGGCAAAATGTGAAAACACCAGGGTAAGCATCATAAGCAGGGCTAACTGTTGGTTTCGGCTTTTCCACACACTTTGATATAAAGCAAAAATATTTCTTTCGGTGGGAATATTTTCGTTTTGAGAAACTAAATGCCACTTCATGACGGGAATAATAAAATAAGCAACCGGTAAGAGGAGAATTCCTAAAATCCCTATTCCTATAAGGGGGACCTGCCAGTTCGTTTTTGTTGCAATGAACAACCCAATCGGAACCCCCGCAATGGCTGCCAGTGAAAATCCTGAAGTAAGAAATCCCATGGCCCTTCCCCTTTTCTCATAGGCAAAAGTGTCACCGGCAATGGATAAAACCTGTGCACTTATCAATCCACCAAAAAGTCCGGCAATTATTCTTGCTGCAACCAACATGGGGTATGAAGTAGAAAGGCCGCATGCCAGTGTGCCGGTTATTAATCCCGAAAATGCAATCAGAAGGGTTTTCTTACGGTCGAACAGGTCCACAAAAAAAGAGGCCGTCATGCTTGCGGCAAAGGCACTAAAGGCATAGGCCGACACAAGAAATCCGAACTGTTTCGGACTTATTTCAAAAGATTTTTCCAAAAATTCCTGCAAAGGCATCATGATCATAAAATCCATGATGTTGGTAAAATTGATAAGGGAAAGAATTATGAGCAGGGCAATTTCTTTACGGGTCATCAGGAATAATTTTCGGGGTGAAAATACAAAAACCCTAAATGGAAATTGATTTCAAACATTTCCATTCAATCTTTATCCCCCTCTTCCAAATGAGTTTGTTTGGCATTCCGGATGCTGGCATTCAATTCAAAACCAATAAGCAATACAATGGAGTTAAATTGAATCCAAAGCATAATCACCATCAATGTTCCTATTGAACCATAAACTTTATTGTAGGTTCCAAAATTATTTACATAAAAGGCAAATCCCAGCGAAACAATTAACATGAGGGTAGTGGCAAGGGATGATCCTGCAGAAAAAAATTTCCATCTTCCCCTTATAACCGGGCCGAAATAATATAGAAAAGAGATAGCAAAATAAAAAAGGGCCGCAATGGTAATCCATTGTCCTGCGGTGAGAAGGAATATATTTAATCCTCCGGCAATAATTCTTTTTTCGGTTAAAAAATCTAAGGTCAGCTGTCCGAATGCCAGCAAAGCAATGGCAATAATGATAAGGAAGGATTGTATTAAAACCAGCAGGATTGAAATCATTTGTTGAAGGAAAAAGTTCCTTTTTTTTGCAATATGGGTAGATTGGTTAAAAGCTCCCATCATGGCATTTATTCCGTTGGTTGCAAAATACAGGGCTAAAATAAACCCGAAGGAAAGCAACCCTCCTCTAGGTGTACTAACCAGGTCGTCAATGGTGCTTTTAGCCAGAATAAAAGCTTCCTTCGGCAATAGAGTCCCAAGACGGGTAAAAAGCTCTTCCCTGAAATTTTCAATTGGGAGATAAGGAATTAGCGTAAATAAAAAAATCACAGCCGGAAAAATAGCAAGAAAAAAATTAAAAGCCACAGCGGAGGCCCGCATGGTGAGGGCTCCCTTTTGAATTCCCTGAAAAAAAAATATGGCAACATCGTAAATGGGCATCCGGTCAAAACCCGGAAGGACTACTTTTTTACTCCGCTCAATAATTTTTGGAATAAATGGGAATAGTTTAAAAATATATAACTCTGGTTTTGTTGTCAACAACTCTGAATTTAAAAAGTGGCTTTTAAACTTAAGTCAATGCTTTTGGATGAATGGGTTAGGGCTCCTACCGAAATAAAATCTACTCCGCATTCTGCATAGGCCCTGATATTTTCAATGGTAATATTTCCTGAGGATTCCGTTTCAACGGTATGGTCAATAATTTTTACGGCCTCCCTGGTTTGATCAATTGAAAAATTATCCAGCAAAATCCTGTTTACACCTCCCGAATCAAGAATTTCTTTAATATCCTGAATACTTCGGGCCTCAATTTCAATTTTAATGTTTGCAATATTTTTATTTCCCGCAACATAATTTTTTACCGAAGTAAGGGCGTTTGAAATTCCCCCCGATAAATCAATGTGATTATCCTTTATCAAAATCATATCAAATAATCCAAACCGGTGATTTTCTCCTCCCCCGATTTTAACAGCCCATTTTTCCATTACCCTGAAATTGGGGGTTGTTTTTCGTGTATCTAAAATTTTTGCTTTTGTTCCTTTTATTTCTTCAACCATTTTATATGTAATGGTGGCAATTCCGCTCATTCTTTGCATGCAATTTAATACTAATCTTTCTGCCGACAATATTTCCCTTGCATTACCTTCAATTTCAAATGCCACATCACCTTTTTTTGCAATTTTTCCATCGGGAATTTTCAATGAGAACTTACTTAATGATGAAACTTGTCTGAATATCTTTTCGGCAAGAGCAACCCCGGCTATAACGCAGTTTTCTTTTACCTTTAATTGGGCTTTTCCATTGGTTTTTTGCGGAATGCAAGCAATGGAAGTATGGTCCCCTTCTCCAATGTCTTCTTTAAGGGCATGGTGAATGAAACCGTTTATGTCCATAAAAAATTTTGCTTTGGGTAATTTTAAAAGGGATATGAATCTTTTGCCCTATTGTTCTGTGTCAATTCGAAGTTGCTGAATAAATTGCCCGTGCAGGGATTTTTTAATATAAAACGAAACCCTGAAATTCCCCGTGGAAGTTGTTAGATTTCCAATTACATATTGAAGGCCAAGCTTTGACATTCCCTGGTGGACAATGATAAAGGTTTTCGGAGTGTTTTTTGAAAAAAAGTCTTTCAGAATCAATTCTGCCTGGGCACTGCTGTAAACTTCCTCTTTTTCCCCAATGGCCAGATCAACATTTTCTTTAAAATATTTTGATAAATCCTTAGCGTTGCCCTGGCGGATGGCTTCTGCGGCCAAATCGGTAATGTCATTACCGGCAAACAGCGGGGAAAGGATAAAAAATAATAAGGGGATCAGTAAATTTTTTTTCATCCGGCAAAAGGCACAAGAATCAAGCCAAAAAATAATATTCAGAAACAATTTTCAGATGACAAATTTATTGTTTTTTTGTTACCCCATGAAAGTCATTTTATTTGTTATCGGCAAAACCGATGAGGCATACCTGAATCAGGGAATTTCCATTTTTACCAGTAGAATTAAAAGGTATGTTCCTTTTGAAATAATTGAAATCCCGGGAGTAAAAAATTCAGGAAATAAGGAAACCCAAAAGCAAAAGGAAGGGGAGTTAATTCTTAATCACCCCGAGGTAATTTCTGCTGATTATAAAATTTTGCTTGATGAAAAGGGGATTCAGTTTACTTCGGTTGAATTTGCAAATTTTGTTCAGAAGCAATTGAACCGCGGATTCAGGAAAATAATTTTTATTATCGGTGGTCCATTCAGATTTTCCAAAAATTTAAATAATAAATTAAAGGAATGGGGCGGCATAAAACTATCACTATCAAAACAAACTTTTTCTCACCAGATGGTCCGATTGTTTTTTGCGGAACAATTATACCGGTCTTTTACCATTTTAAAGGGAGAAAAATACCATCATAGCTAATGTTTTCCCTCATCGCCTTCGCCTTCCTCAAGAGGGGTGGTTTGTAAAACAAAATCATCAGGCTTTCCGGGTTTGCTGTAATCATAAGGCCATCGGTGCACAACAGGAATTTTGCCCGGCCAGTTTCCGTGAATATGTTCAACCGGAGTGGTCCATTCAAGGGTATTGGCTTTCCAGGGGTTCTGGGGTGCTTTTTGTCCACGGTACATACTGTAGAAAAAGTTAAAAAGAAAAATTCCCTGAGCCACTGCCCCAACCACTGCAAAAATAGTTGACCATTGATTTAATTCAATAAAACTATCGAACATCGGAAATTCGCTATTGGTATAATACCTTCGGGGAACACCTGCTAACCCTAAAAAATGCTGAGGGAAAAACACTCCGTAAGCGCAAACAAAAGTTATCCAGAAGTGGATATAACCCAACTTGTTGTTCATCATTCTGCCATATAATTTCGGGAACCAATGGTAAACTCCCCCAAACATGGCAAGAACGGCTGAGAGGCCCATTACAATATGAAAGTGAGCCACAACAAAATAAGTATCGTGAATATTTATGTCGAGGGCTGAATCGGCAAGTATGATACCTGTTACTCCTCCTGTAATAAAAGTGGAAACCATTCCCATGGCAAATAAAATTCCGGGCGTGTACCTTATGTTCCCTTTCCAAAGGGTAGTAATGTAATTAAATGCCTTTACCGCTGATGGAATAGCAATTAAAAGCGTGGTGAAAACGAATACTGAACCAATAAATGGATTCATGCCGGTGATAAACATATGGTGACCCCAAACAATAAATGAAAGGAAGGCAATTGCCATTATGGATAAAACCATGGCCCTGTAACCGAAAATTGGTTTTCTGGAATTTACCGAAATAATCTCCGAGGTAAGTCCAAGTGCAGGCAGAATAATAATGTAAACTTCAGGATGCCCCAAAAACCAGAATAAATGCTGAAATAACAGTGGACTTCCTCCTGTTTGTGGAAGTGCTTGTCCGCCAATAAAAATATCAGATAGATAAAATGCAGTTCCAAAACCCCTATCAAAAATCAGCAGTAAAGCTGCGGCAAAAAGCACCGGAAAGGAAAGTACCCCAAGCACAGCAGTAAAAAACAGAGCCCAAACGGTTAGTGGCAAACGCATCATGGTCATCCCTTTTGTGCGGAGATTTATTACCGTTACAATATAATTTAAACCTCCAAGTAATGCAGAAACAATAAATAGGGACATGCTTACAAGCCATAGCGTCATTCCCATTCCGGAACCCTGCATTGCCTGTGGAAGTGCGCTTAAGGGTGGATAAACAGTCCAGCCGGCTGCCGCGGGGCCGCTTTCAACAAAAAGAGAAAGTACCATAACTACACTCGATCCAAAGAAAAACCAATAAGAAAGCATATTCAGAAATCCCGATGCCATATCACGGGCACCAATCTGCAGAGGAATAAGAAGGTTTGCAAAGGTCCCGCTCAAACCGGCTGTAAGAAGAAAAAAGACCATGATGGTTCCGTGAATGGTTACAAGGGCAAGGTACATGTCGGGGTTTAATACTCCTCCGGGGGCCCATTTATCTCCGAGAAAAAAATTGAGAATTTTAAAACTTTCGCCAGGGTATCCCAGTTGAAGGCGGAACAAAACGGACATCATCATCCCAATTACGGCCATTACCATACCTGTAACCAGGAATTGTTTGGAAATCATTTTGTGGTCATGACTGAAAACCCATTTAGAAATAAAAGTCTCCTCGTGGTGATGGTGATCTTCGTGTGAATGATCGGTACTGTGGGAATGATGAGCTGACATATATTATTTAATTGTTTATTTTTTTTCTGCTATTTTCAAAATCTCAGGCATCGGTTTTTCGGCCATTTTTTCCTTCTGAAAAACGGCTTGGGAAGAAAGCCAGGTTTGGTAATCGGCTTCTGAATCAACAATAATATCCATTTGCATATTATAATGAGAAGTTCCGCAGATTTTATTGCACAAAAGCAAATAGTTGAATATTGCTTCTTCCTTTCCCTGAGATCTTCTTGCAGCATTAATCTCTGCATATTCCTTTACCACTCTTGGATTTTTCCTCATTTCCTCCGTGGTTATGATTGGGGTAAAATGGAACATAGTGGTCATTCCCGGAACAGTATTAATCTGGGCTCTGAAATGGGGCATATACGCACTGTGAATAACATCCTGTGAACGCATAACGAATTTAACCGGTTTATTTACCGGAATGTGAAATTCACCTTTTACAATAATATCATCATTTCCTTTTGAATCTGCTGAATCCAATCCGAGGAAGTTGGCACCTGAAATAAGATGATAGTTTGTGTGACCAAGGGCATTGTCTTTACCTGCATACCTGGCGGTCCAGTCAAATTGTTTTGAATAAAGTTCAATTACGATGGAATCTTCAGGAGCCGTGGTCATCATTATCCCTTTCCAAGTTTTTATTCCAAGAATAATAATCACTGTAAGTACAATGGCTGGAATTACAGTCCAAATAAGTTCCAGTTTATTGCTGTGGGTGAAATAGGCGGCTTCCTGACCTTTTCTTCGTTGGTATTTAAAGGCAAAAGAAAAAAGGAAAATATGAGTGATAACAAAAACGATAAGGATGATAATAAAGTTAAAATTCAGAAGCCAGTCGGTTGCATTCCCATGTTCAGAGGCCGAAGGCGGAAGCCATTTATCCCAGTATTCAACAATGTAATAGGTTATAAAACTAAAAAAAGCAATTAAAAAAACCATCATCAGGGTGGCATTGATTTTATTATCCCTTGCTGAGATTTCTTCTTCTTTTTTGTTTCGGAGTTCGGAAGAAAGCTCATAAACTCTTGCCATTTGGGCCACGGTGATAATTGCTAGAATTATAACCAGAATAATAAAAAATGTCATTGGGTTTTGGAATTAAAAATTCAGATTAAAAGTTATTTTCTTCAAACAATTTTAAAAATGATGTTAGAATTATTGATTCAGATGAATGCTTTCCTCAAGGTACGGATGGTTTTTTACCACCAGCGGGGCTTTCGAAAGGGCATTAAAAACCACAAACAAAAACAATCCGAAAAATCCCAGAGCTAATCCTATTTCAAACCAGTTTAGAATTCCTTCAGATTTGAGGGTTCCGGGGGTAACCATCAGGTAAAGGTCCAACCAATGGCCAATAAATACAAGAATTCCGACAAATACCAACAATCCTGTGTTTCTCTTTGCTTCCCTGTCCATTAAAAGGAAAAAAGGGAAAATAAAATTAATGGCAAAAATGGCGAAAAAGAGAAATTTATAATCGGCAAGCCGGGCCTGGTAATAGGTTACTTCTTCGGGAATATTGGCATACCAAATTAGCATAAACTGGAAAAACCACATATAGCTCCATAAACAACTAATGGCAAACATCCATTTTCCCATATCATGCAGGTGATTTTCATTCACCTGGGCAAGATGCCCTTTTCTTTTCAGGTAAAGGATTAATAATGTGGTGAAAGTAATTCCACTTATCCACATTCCTGCAAAAGTGTACCATCCGAAGAGTGTGCTGTACCAATGAGTATCAATAGACATGATCCAATCCCATATTGCTACCGGAGAGAGGAAACCAAAGAAAACAAGGAATATGGCTGCCGTAGTAATATTTTTTTTATGATAATCGAGGCCGGCTCCTGCATCCTCTTCCAGTGATCTTTTGCGGAAAGTGCGTTGAATAATGGTGTAGAAACCCAAAAACAAAATGGCTCTTGCCCAAAAAAACGGAAGGTTTAAATACCCATGTTTGCCGGCAATAACTTCATCATAATGTTCTGAATTTGGGTCGTACAAGTTTGGATCCATCCAATGATATAAATGATGGCCGTGAAAAGATCCTACCAACAATACTAGGAATATCACCCCTGCTCCAACAGGAACGAAAGCAGAAACACCTTCAAAAACTCTTTTCAAAACCGTACCCCAGGCGGCTTCCGCAGCATATTGCATCGACATCATGAAAATTGCAGCCAGGGCAATGCCGAAAAAGAAAAACCCGTTAATTAAAACATTTGCCCAGATTCTCTGTCCCGATACCCCTGTGGCAATTCCTGCAATTAGTGCAAGCAATCCAATGGCAATTAAAGCATAAGTTGTTTTTTTTGCCCGATCGCTGATTGTAAAAGTTTCCATTAATAAATTGTAAAAGTTTGATGATAATTAATTGCTAATACATTTTTATTTTTTTGCTGTACTGTCCTTGGCTTCAGAGACGGTATTTTGCAAAGTTTTTACATACAGGATAATTTTCCACCTCTGTTCTGAATTTAGTTGTGAAGAATGAGAACCCATTAAATTTTTACCGTATGTAATGGAATGAAACATTTTCCCTTCCGATAAATTTTTTAACTGTGGCCCTGAATAAGCCGGAGGGGGACCTGGTAATTTCAGGGCAACCAAACCATCTCCCATTCCGGAATTTCCATGGCAGTGAGTACAAAAAATTCCATATAACCTTTTTCCTTCGGCAAGGTTTTCGGAAATGTTAAGCTCATGTGGCATTTTCATTGAATCCGCCTTTGCATAACCATCATTATCATTGGGGTTGGAGTAAGGCATAAAACCTCTTGGGATGGTTCCCTCTACTGGTTTCCTGGCCGACATGCTGTCGGAAAACAGCGGGTTTACTCCATACGTTTCGTACGAAGGAGACCGATACATATCTGGCATATATTCAACTCCGGGGCTTAATGGATCGGAGGTGCAGGAATTAAGTAAAAAAGAAAAAGCCCAAAGGATAAAGCCCAGAGGAAAAAGTCCAAAGGAGAAAGAAAGTTGCTTCATGTTTTTTTTCGTTTCGTATTTTGGAATTAATG
>JAHEZO010000009.1 GCA_023250995.1 Flavobacteriales bacterium
TATTTTTCAGCCATTGCCTTGATATTCGAAAGAATTTTTTCCTGTATCTGCCCCATCTTTTTTTTCATCATCAGGGCATTCATAATAAAAACCATAAAATTTGCGGGTTTATAATATGATTCGTTTATAATTTTGGTTTTATTTTCTTCCAGTTTTTCAAGATAAAAACAAAACCTTGGCTCAATAAGCATTTTGCCCATCCCCATTGAATCACTTTCAATGACCCAAACTGTTTTCTTTTCATGAACCAGTTCAAGAAGTTTTTCGGTCATGGTTCCCCGCCTGCCTCCGTTTTCCATCTGGCAGGTTCTTGTTTCTCCCTGCTTGTCCATTCTTCCGGAAGCTGAAATAACTCCGGGATTAATTTTGGGAAGAAGGGTAATGTCGGTAATGATGGACCAAACTTTACTTACCGGAGAATTGATGGTTGTTTCGTTTCTTGCCTGAAGCTTACTCATAGAAAAAATTTAAGTTATACACAAAACGGGAAAAACAGCCAGTCTGTTTTCCCCTTGAATTACGAATACTCAGGAACAGGTATGGTATAATATCCTAATATTGGAACCCTGATGACGCAGATGATTATGATGAACGCAGATAAAATCATATTAATCATAGCAACCTGCCTATGCCGCCTGCCTACACGAAGCGTTTCGCGCAGGTAGGAAGCGGCTTCGCGCAGGCAGGTCAGTGTCATCAGCGTTCGGAATTTATTTCATATCAGTTCCTTCGTTTCTACTTTGGAGGCTGCATTACAGTTCCGCATTTCTTACAGGTGCGGAGTTCTTCACTTCCGTAATATTTTTTAAAAACACCCTGAAACTGAGTCATAATATTGCTGAGTGAAAAGTATTCTTCATAAAGCTTATGATTGCATTTTTCGCAAAACCAAAGGAGCCCGTCTTTTTGATTTTCGTTTCTTTTTTGTTCCACCACAAGGCCTACAGTGTTTGGCCCGCGGGAGGGGTTATGAGGAATGCGGGGTGGCAGCAGGAAAATATCTCCTTCCTTTATTTGCATTTCAACCATCTTTCCTTCATCCTGAACCTTAACGGTTATTTCTCCTTCAACCTGGAGAAATAATTCTTCCGATTCGTTATAATGATAATCTTTTCGTGAATTTGGCCCTCCCACCACCATAACAATAAAATCGGCATTTTCCCATATCACCTTATTATTAACCGGAGGTTTTAACAGGTGTCGGTTTTCGTCAATCCATTTTTTCAGGTTTAAAGGGGGAAGAAGTGCCATGGGATTTGTTTTAAAATTGTTTGTTAAATTTTTTTAATACCATCATTTTATCGTTGCAATAACTTTAAGTTCAATTGAAATGGGGGTGGGCAAACTTAATACTTCAACCGTAGTCCGGCAGGGTTGATTCTCTTTAAAATATTCGGAATAAATGCGGTTGTAAGTTGCAAAATCCCTTTTCATGTTTGTAAGGAAAACAGTTACATCAATTATTTTATCCCAGCCCGAGCCGGCATCTTCAAGAATGTATTTTATGTTTTTGAAAACCGAATGACATTGCTTTTCAAAATCACAGGAAATAATTTTTCCTTGTTCATCCAGTTCAACGCCCGGTATTTTTTTAGTTCCTTTTTCACGAGGCCCCACTCCCGAAAGAAACAATAAATTGTCCACTCTTCTTGCATGGGGGTAGGCCCCTACGGGGTCGGGGGCTTTGCTCGAAAAGATGGGCTTTGGTTTATTCTCCATTTCAATTATAATCTGATGTTACGCAAAAACATTAATTTCCAAAATACAAATATCAGAATACAAATAATATTCAATTTCAAAATTTCAATTATCAAACCGTCTGCAATCTTGATTTTTCGATTATTGTCGAAAAAATCTTTTTTAGCGGTTTAGAATTTTCTTTATTGGTCATTGGAATTTTTTTGCAATTTGATTATTGGTATTTGTTCTCTGAAATAGAGATGTGCGTAACATCAGTTATTAGTACTTAATACATATGTTTTTCTGCTCAGTAAAAAATTTCAGGGCTTCCCAGCCCCCTTCTCTCCCAACACCCGAACTTTTCATGCCACCAAAAGGAGTTCGCAAATCCCGAATCATCCAGCAGTTAACCCAAACTATTCCGGTTTTAATTTTTTCGGCAAATTTATGGGCTCTGCCTAAATTGTTTGTCCAGATGGAAGCAGCCAATCCGTATTTTGTTGAGTTGGCATAACCCAGCACTTCTTCTTCATTTTCAAAAGGCATTATGGTTACCACCGGACCGAATATTTCTTCCTGATTTGTACGGCAATTGGATTGGAGCCCCTCTATGATGGTGGGTTCAATAAACCAGCCATTTTCGCACCTTCCATTCAGAATTATCCTTTTGCCACCCGTTGTTATTGTTCCGCCTTCTTCACCGGCAATTTTTATGCAGGATAAAACTTTTTTCATGTGGGGTTCCGAAACCATTGCCCCTACATCGGTACTTTCTTTAAGCGGGTCGCCCACCTGCAGTTTTTTTACGCGGTGGATGAAATCTTTTTTAAATTTTTCGAAAAGTGGTTTTTCAATAAATATTCTTGAACAGCAAAGGCAAATCT
Source organism: Flavobacteriales bacterium (assembly GCA_023250995.1). Lineage (GTDB taxonomy): Bacteria > Bacteroidota > Bacteroidia > Flavobacteriales_H > JAHEZO01 > JAHEZO01. The sequence goes on from JAHEZO010000009.1 coordinate 2,565, forward strand.
GGCCCTGGTTAGAAAATGAAGATCGCACCACTGTTTTTATCATTTCATAATAAGGGGCGTCATTAAAAATAATTGCAGCATTTTTTCCGCCTAATTCAAGGGATGTTTTTTTAAACATGGGCGCAGCAATTTTAGCAATGTGTTCGCCCGTTTGTGTTCCACCGGTAAATGAAATGGCGGTAATTCCGGGATGTGAAACAATGGCGTTTCCTGCCTTGTTTCCTAATCCATGAACAATGTTTAATACCCCTTTTGGCAAACCTGCTTCTATGCATATTTTGGAAAAAAGAAATGCCGTCATTGGAGTAATTTCAGAAGGTTTTGCCACCACACAATTACCGGCAGCAAGTGCGGGAGCTATTTTCCAGGTGAATAAATAAAGGGGGAGATTCCAGGGAGAAATGCATCCCACTACCCCAACAGGCCTTCTAAGGGTATAATTAATTACCCCTTCTTCCATGTAATGTGATTCACTCGCAAAATGCAGGATGGAAGTGGCAAAAAAACGCATATTAGTTGCGGCTCTCGGAATGTCGACCGAGCGGGCTAATTTTAGCGGTTTGCCGTTATCCATTGATTCGGCCAGGGCAAGCTCTTCTATATTTGTTTCAATTGCCTGAGAAATATTAAGCAAAATCCGCGATCTTTTTTCAACTGTAAATGACGACCAGAGGGGAAAGGCTGCAGAAGCAGCTTTAAAAGCCAGATTAACATCCCCTCCATCCGAATCGGGAAGTTGGGCATACACCTTGCCTTCGGCAGGATTAAAAACATCAAGATAGCTTCCGGACAAAGGGTTTACCAGTTCGCCATTAATATAATTGGAAATGATTTTCATTATTTTTTTAGCAACTCTGTTTTTAATTTATACAACACAGGTCTGGAAGGGGCAGCATCATTTTCGAAAGGGGCTACCTGAAGACTTAGCAAATAATACCCGTCTTTAACTGATGCCGGTACCTTTATAAGCTCTGTAATGGTTCTGAATTGTTTGGTGTTTTGAGGATATTCCCAAAAGGCATGGTGGGCCAAAAGCTTTCCATTATCCGATTCCCTATCCACACTCGGGGAATCAATTAATAAGTGATTCACTCCTTTTTTTAATAAAAATCTTATCCCGTCCTCATGAATAAAAGGTGGATTGGTATTGGTGTAATTTTCGGTTTTGTTTTTTTTTCGTTTACCCGAAGTCCGAATGATAAGTGCTTCACAAAATTCCTCCCTGATTAATAATGACAAAGCACTTTTAGTAACTACGGCATCACCATAAATATTTTGAGGAGACACCGAAATTAATTTTGAAAAAAACATAAACTTATTTAAACATTTATTTATTGAATAATCTTCCGAACTTATGTGCCCCACGCATTCGGTATGGGTGCCATGGCCATGAGGGTTAAAAAACACATTCCTGAAATTTACCGAACCACCCTGTTTTACCTCCCCTATCCATTTTCCAATTTTTACGGGTTCAAAAACCGGTTCGTTTACCCCCCATGCTTTTACTCCTTTTTTTTCAACCGCACGCGAAATATCAATTGGCCTCGAAAAATCAACAATAAATTTTTTATCATCCTGGTTTATGGTTGCAATCATGTTATGATATTATTTCTGATGCCCCTCAATATTTGAAATGCCCCAGTTTTCCAATTCGTTTTTCGACCATAATTCGGGAAAGAAGATTCTGCGCTGATACCTGGGGTGCATGTATTTTCTCCATTCACTTCCACCGGTAGCATCTGTTCCGCCCAGATATTTCCCAGCAGCTTCATAATGTGCCATTACCCACCTCACATTTACCGTATGATCATAATGTCTCATGGCCTTAATAAGTTCGGGGTCGTTTTTTACTTTTTTAGGAAGCTGATTAAACCGGATCCACATGTTGGAAGTATTATACTCTTCCATTTTCTGCAGGAATAACTCTTTATACCGGCCTTCAAATAAAATCATCAGGGTTGATTTTTTTCCTGTGGCGTGATCTTTTCCTGCCGCCTGCCAGTATAAATGTTCAAAGGCGTGCAAATACGGGGTGTTCCGGTTTATGGTATCTCTGAAACGGTAATCAATTAGGTTAATGAGGTTTGTGGATGCAAATTCAATCAGCCGGTATTGGGCGCTTTGAAACCCGCTTGCGGGAGTGAGTGTAGTTCTGAATTTAAGGTATTGATCCACTTCCATCCCATCTCCCATAATATCAAAGGAGGAAGCAAGCATGTCGAAATACCGGCTGATTCGCCTGAGCTTTTCGGTAAAAAATAATGCTGTAATGCCGGTTGCTTTACTCACCTGTTCAATTTCCCAAAGTACCAGTTTAAACAAAAGTTCATTTATCTGGTGATACAGAATAAAAACCATTTCATCGGGGAGGGTTGTTCGCTGAACCTGTAAATTTAATAAAGCATCGGGTTGAATATAGTCCCAATAGGTCATTGGTTTTGCCCACAATAATCCTTCGAGATGAACATCGGAGTTTTGGCCAATGGCTTTTAATTTGGTGTCTATTTTTTTTATTATTTCCTCCTTATTCTTATTCATTCAAATTTAAATTTTATCTATTAAATAAATTATGAATTACCTCATCCATTTCAATTATGGAAGATTTGTTTCTGATATTATATTTATTAATGATTTCTTTTATTTTGGCATCTTGTTCGTTTCCCAGTTTAAGAGCCTTTGAATATTCAATATCGCTGAACGAAACCATTGAATAAAGGGGTAAATATTTTTCAGGATATAATTCATTTATCCTTTTTTCGAATTTTTGCTGCGTTAAAAATTCTTCATCGGCAACTTTATCTCTCATTACAAGATAATTCTGAAGGGATAATTCCTGAACAGCATCCCCATTGGGCTTTCTTAGGAGCTGATACTCTTCAAAAATTTTTGTCCAGTTTTCTTTGTGTTTGTTCATTAAATCCCACATCACCGAGCAATCTTCAAAACCGCAGTTCATCCCCTGTCCATAAAAAGGAACGGTGGCATGGGCTGCATCCCCCATCAAAGCGGTATTGTTTTGAACCCATGGAAAACATTTAATAATCACCAGTGAGGCCAGGGGATGTTTTTCCCAGGAGTCGGCAACACTGGGCATTAATTCAAAAAAATCGGGAAAAACTTCTTTAAAAAAGGCCTCTACTTTATCCTTTCCGGTTAAATTTTTAAAACAATGCCGGTGTCCTTCAAATGGCATAAACAGCGTGCAGGTAAAAGAGCCATCAAAATTCGGCAGGGCAATAAGCATAAATCTGCCCTTGGGCCAAATATGCAGCGAATCTCTGTGAAGCTTGTGTGTGCCATCCTCGTTGGCCGGAAGGAGTATTTCGCGATACCCGTCTTCAATGTAATGCTGACTGTAATTAAACCTGTCGCACTTTTGCATGGCATTATATCTTACGGCCGAAAACGCACCATCCGTACCGAAAATAACATCCGATTTAATTTTTGTTTTTTTTCCGGAAAGACTATTTTCAAAAACCGAAATCGTATTTACAAGGTCAACCTGAGTGCATAGTTCATTAAAATAAAATGTTGTTTTTCCGGATTGCTCAGCCAGATCCATAAGCTTGCAGTTAAGCTCCCTTCTCGAAACCGAAAATATGGCCTGGTTGTTTACTCCGTAGGTGTGAAATGTGGTATTTCCGGCTGCATCATGAATGGTTCGGCCATACATGGGAATGGCAATTTTTCTGATTTCATCTCCGATCCCCACATTATCGAGAGCTTTCCATCCGCGGTATGAAGTGGCAAGATTGATTGATTTTCCGGCAGTAAAGGATTCTCTGCGCATATCGGAATTCCGCTCAAATATTTTTACATTATATCCGGCCTTTGAAAGGTAAACCGCCCAAAGGGAACCAACAAGCCCTGCCCCTACAATTGTAGCTTCTTTCATGAAGAAAATTTCATTTTTTTTATTCTAAATAAACTCAGGAAATGAAGGAAAAGCAAATATAGATTAATTCGTCAATTCCAATTTATTTAATCTGTAGTTTGAAATTGTTTATGAAGATATTTGACACCTTGTCAGTATTGTTCCATGGCACAGCATTTGACAACCGGCAACCTCCTAAAAAAATGTCTTATTAAAATTAATATTTATGCAAACAGGAAAAATAAATGTACAAACGGAGAACATTTTCCCAATCATTAAAAAATTTTTATACAGCGACCACGAAATATTTTTGCGCGAACTGGTTTCGAATGCCATGGATGCCACCCGCAAATTAAAAACACTTTCTTCCATTGGAGAATTCAAGGGTGAGGCAGGTGACCTTAAGGTGGAAGTAATATTAAATAAAAGTGCCAAAACATTAACCATCCGCGATAAAGGAATTGGGATGACAGCAGAAGAAATTGAGAAATACATAACCCAGATAGCATTTAGCGGTGCGGAGGAATTTATTAATAAATACAAAGATAAATCGGACGGAGTAAATGCAATCATCGGACATTTCGGCCTGGGTTTTTATTCGGCTTTCATGGTTGCAAAAAACGTTGAGATTATATCCTTGTCCTGCAAGGAGGGAGCAAAAGCAGTGCGATGGGAATGTGATGGCACGCCCGATTACAAAATGAAAGAAACCAAAAAAGAAGGCAGAGGAACCGATATAATATTACATATTGCCGATGATTCAAAAGAATTTCTTGAGGAGGGAAAAATATCCGGTTTGTTGAAAAAATATTGCCGGTTTTTGCCTTTTGAAATTAAGTTCGGAACCAAAAAGGAAACAAAAAAGGAAGGCGAAAAAGAAGTTGAAACAGAAGTTGACAATATTATAAATAATCCCAACCCGGCATGGACAAAAAAACCGGCTGATTTAAAACCCGAAGATTACAATTCATTTTACCATGAATTATACCCGATGAACTTTGAAGATCCGCTTTTTCATATTCATCTTAATGTAGATTACCCCTTTAACCTCACCGGAATACTATATTTTCCTAAAATTAAAACCAATTTCGAACTCCAGAAAGACAAAATCCAATTATACTGCAACCAGGTGTTTGTTACCGATTCGGTTGAAAATATTGTTCCCGACTTTTTGGCTCTCCTACAGGGTGTAATTGATTCCCCCGACATTCCATTAAACGTAAGCCGGAGTTATCTGCAAAGCGATAGCAATGTAAAAAAAATCTCCTCCCACATATCGAAAAAGGTAGCGGATAAACTGGAAGAAATATTTAAGAAAGACAGATCTGATTTCGAAAACAAATGGAACGACATAAAAATTTTTATGCAGTATGGAATGCTTTCGGATGACAAATTTTATGAAAAAGCAAAACAATTTGCACTATTCAAGAATACCGCGAACAAATATTTTACTTTTGATGAATATGCCGAAAAAGTAAAAAATCTTCAAACCGATAAAGACAAAAGAACAGTTTATTTGTACACCTCCAATCCCGAAGAACAACACGGTTTTATTGAAACTGCAAGTGGCCGGGGTTATGATGTTTTGGTTTTCGATCACCCCATTGATTCCCACTTCATTAATCAGATGGAATCGAAACTAAAAGACATTTCATTCGTGAGGGTTGATTCCGACACCATTGATAAATTAATTAAAAAGGAAGATTCAATGCCTTCCAAACTTTCGGAAAATGAGCAAAAACAATTACAGCCAATTGTTGAGTCTGTTGTTCAAAAGGAAAAATTCACCGTTGTATTCGAAAGCCTAAGTGAGAAAGATGCCCCTGTAATAATTACCAAACCGGAGTTTATGAGAAGGATGAAGGATATGAGCGCTATGGGTGGAGGAATGAGTTTTTATGGTTCAATGCCCGAAATGCACAATCTGGTTATTAACAGCAACCATCCGCTGATAACTAAAATATTAAACGAAAAGGATTCGGAAAAACAAAAGGAGCTTACAAAGCAGGCCACCGATTTGGCCATGCTTTCACAGGGCCTGTTAAAAGGAGAAGAGCTTACTAAATTTATTAAAAGAAGCGTGGAGTTGATTTAGGGAAAAGGCGGCAGACCGGAGACGGAAGACGGAAGACCGAAGACCGAAGACCGCAGCCAAAAACTAGAAAGCCGGAGATTAATATAGGGAGAAAATGATTTGATTTATTTTTGAGGAAGATGGCCTGGAATGAGGTTAAGTTTGCTAAAGTTAACATGCAACTGAAAAACGGATTAAGGAAAAAAAATCTTCACAGAGGTTTACTTTACACTTCCGACTTCTGACTTCGGTCTCCTGTTGTATAAAATATTAAAATCAAAAATTAACTATCAAAATAACTATCTAAAAACAAATTCACATGAAACCATCCACCATTATACTCATTGTAATTGGAGCATTGCTCCTGTTAACCGGCTTTAACGGCTGTAATTCTTATAACTCCATGGTAACAATGGATGAAGGCGTTACTGCTCAATGGAAACAGGTTGAAGTGGCCTATCAGGCAAGGATGGACAAAACCAAAAATTTATTCGAAATAGTTCAAAGTGCTGCAGATTTCGAAAAAGGTACATTGAAAGAAGTGATGGAAGCCCGTAGCAAAGCCACCTCAATTCAAATAAATGCCGAAAACATTACCCCCGAAAAACTTGCTGAATTCGAAAAAGCTCAAAATGCTTTTGGCTCATCGCTTGGCCGGCTGATGGCTGTGGCAGAAAACTATCCGCAATTGCAAAGTGTGCAGGCCTTTCGCGATTTTCAGGCACAATACGAAGGAATGGAAAACAGAATCTCCACCGAAAGGATGCGTTTTAACGAAGCTGCCCAAAACCTTAACACCTACATAAGAAGGTTCCCGAAAAATTTATGGGCCGGATTATTCAACATCCAAAAAAGAGCTTATTTCGAATCACAGCCGGGGGCTGAAACCGCTCCGGACATAAAAGCGATGAAGGAGAAAAAATAAGACCATGAGCCCGAAAAACTTTTTTACCAGAGAAGAACAGCTAAGTATCCGAAATGCAATTGCAATTGCCGAAAAATCTACCTCGGGTGAAATCCGTGTTCATCTTGAGGGAGACTGCAAAGAAGATGTTTTAGACAGGGCTTCCAAAGTTTTTTTTAAATTAAAAATGGATAAAACAAAGCTGCGAAACGGTGTTTTGTTTTATGTTGCCGTTAACCACCGGAAACTGGCCATAATTGGAGATAAAGGAATTAACGAAAAAGTCCCACCGGGCTTTTGGGATCAGGTGAGAGATGTTCTGCTCGAGCATTTTAAAAACAGAAATTACGCTCTTGGATTATGCCTTGGAATTGAGCTTTCGGGCGAAAAGTTAAGGACTCATTTCCCCCTGCAAAAAAATGATTCCAATGAGTTAACAAATGAGGTGAGTTATTCTTCTTAATTTTTTACCCCAAAAAATTTCATGATAAAAAAAGTACTGTTTGCAATTGCCCTAATATTTTTTTCTACCGCTTTTGCTTTTTCTTTATCCGATAATATTCCGGAACGGCCCAACCCTCCGAGACTGGTTAATAATCTTTCGAAAGAGTTTCCTGATTTCATTACTGCAGCAGAGGAGCGGCAATTGGAACAAAAACTATCTTCCTTTGCGAATCAGACTTCCAACCAGATTGTAATTGTAATTATTGATGATTTATCCGGAATGGAAGCATGGGATTATGCCACAAAACTGGGTCACAAATGGGGAGTGGGCCAGGCAAAGTTTGATAACGGAGTTGTTATTTTGGTAAAACCTACAGGAGGGGATGGAAACAGAGATTTGTTTATAGCAGTTGGCTATGGACTCGAAGGGGCTATTCCCGATTTAACAACAAAACAAATTCGCGAAAATGAGATGTACCCTTATTTTGCGAAAAACAGATATTTTACCGCTCTCGACAAGGGAACCGATGTTTTGATGGCCCTGGCTAAAGGGGAGTTCAGTTCAGATGAATACGGACAAAAAAACACGACCAAACGTTTGCCATTTAATTTTATTTTTCCTCTTATTCTCATAATAATTATTATTGCGGTTAGAGCCAGAAAAAACAGAAATAGAAATGGAGGTGGTTTAACCATGGGTGGGGGCTTTTTGCCATTTGGTTCATTTGGCGGTGGTGGGTTTGGAGGCGGAAGTTTTGGCGGGGGGGCTTCTGGTGGTTTCGGAGGCTTTGGCGGAGGCGGATTCGGTGGTGGTGGTTCGGGTGGAAAATGGTGAAAAAAAACCAAAAGTTTGATTTAAAAAATCAGTTGCTGTTTTTTTCCAAATAACTTCATTTTTTTACTTCCGCATTCTCATGGAAGGAATTCTGAAGGTCGTACATGTTCTGATGAGTTAGGCTTGTATTGATAATTCCCTGCCTTGGTTTATCGAGGTCAAGGATGAGGTAAACCGTCATTACGGTCATCAGCGAATAGCTGAATAAAATTACCAAGTCAGCCTTTTTCGATTTACAGGAGTATCCTACAATGAAACTTCCGGCAAAGCAAAGAATGAAAAGCATTCCAAAAATAGATTCGGGCACGTGCGCATTCCTGATTTCTTCTCTTGAAGTTACCACATCTATCATTTCATTTACAGCCGGCACCATTTGCATTGATTTAATTACAACTTCGTTTTTCTGAGAAATGATTGCTGCCCTGTTCCAAATCCTTTCAGAAATACTATTTGCCTTTTGCAACGACAACTTTATTTCTTTTTCATCCCCGCCTGCCTCATAATATTGAATCCTTTCTTTAATGTACACTTCTAAGTCACTTCTGAATTCCCTGCGAACAGAATCGGGATATAAATCGGCACGCAACAGCACTGTGCCGATGCAATTGGCTTCGTGCAATATCTGCTCTTTTCGCATATCGAATCGGGAAGCTGCCATATTAAAAGTAAATCCAAGCAGTAATGAGAGTAAGCCAAGCATTGCGCCTTCAAAAGGGCCAAAACCTGCAGGTTCATTTTCCGGGTTTCTTCTCCTTTGGTGTTGAGAAATTTTAAAGCCCAAGAAATAAAAAAGGACAATACCCAGAAAAAGCAATACCGAAAGAATCAAAGAATCTGTGTTGTAAAATAATGATGATTTCATTTTAAAAGTTTTTAGTTTACAGGTAAAATGTATGGTCCTTCTGTGCCGATAAAGGAAATGGAGGTGGGTGAGAGTAGAATAAAGAAGAAAACCTAAATTTCCGGTTAAGAAAAACGGAGTTTAATCCAATTAATCTCTGAGCCGCACTGAATATCTTTAAATAAAACAAACCTTGAGGTCGGGAGCGGATTTGAACCGCTGTAGGAGCTTTTGCAGAGCTCTGCCTCGCCTCTCGGCCACCCGACCATTTTAAAAATGGAACACAAAAGTACAAAGGAAAAAGGGAAATGCCTTAAAAATTTGGGTTAATTAGTTTTAATTTTTTTTCACCCAATAAACTTATCCCTTTTTGGAACCAAATTCCATTAAAAAGGCTTTGGTAAACTCATCCAGTTCCCCCGCCATTACCGATTGAACATCTGAAGTTTCAACTCCGGTGCGCAAGTCTTTTACTAATTTATATGGATGAAAAACATAATTCCTGATTTGCGATCCCCATTCCACTCTTTTTTTTCCGCTCTCAATTTTGTCTATTTCCTCTCTTCGCTTTCTCAACTCAATTTCATATAGCTGTGATTTTAGCATGGTCAAAGCCCTGTTTTTATTATCAAACTGAGAGCGTGATTCCTGGTTTTTAATAATAATTCCCGAAGGTTTGTGGTGAAGGCGTACGGCCGTTTCCACCTTATTTACATTCTGCCCACCGGCACCCCCCGATCGAAAAGTATCCCATTCGATATCCGAAGGGTTGATGTTAATTTCAATGGTATCGTCAATGATTGGATATACATAAACCGAGGCAAAAGAAGTGTGCCTTTTTGCATTGGCATCAAAAGGAGAAATCCGCACGAGGCGGTGAACTCCGTTTTCACCCTTTAAGTAACCATAAGCAAAATCACCCGCAATTTCAATGGTGGCTGATTTTATTCCGGCCCCATCGCCCGCCTGCCTGTCAATTTCCGAAACTTTACATTTGTGTTTTTCTCCCCACATTAAATACATCCGCAGAAGCATTTCTGCCCAATCCTGACTTTCGGTTCCTCCCGCACCGGGATTTATTTCTACCATGGCACCCAAGTGGTCTTCTTCGCCCGAGAGCATATTTTTAAATTCAAGGGCTTCCAGCATTTTCACTGTTTCAGCAAAATGTTTTTCTACTTCCTCCTGGCTGGCCTCCCCCGATTTATAAAAATCATACAGAACCGAAAAATCATCAAAGCTGGCCACAACATTGTCGTAACCATCCACCCAGGTTTTTTTATTTTTTATCTGGCGAAGGAGCTGTTCGGCCTTTTTTGGATTTTCCCAGAAATCGGGAGCTTGAGTAAGGAGTTCCTCCTCTGAAAGTTCTACTCTTTTCTTATCAACGTCAAAGATACCTCCCGAGGGCGATGATGCGCTCGGAAGAGTCTTTCAGGTGGTCGGTGGTTATCATGTGGGGTTGATTTAATAATGAAACTTGCAGGAAATAATAATTATATCAGTGTCAGAAACCAAATAAACAAGGCGGTGCTCTTGAGTAATTCTTCGAGACCAACACCCTTTATATTGATGTTTAAGGGGTTCGGGTTTTCCAATGCCATTAAAGGGATTGCGGCTTATATCTTTGAGCAGTTCAACTATCCGGTCCCTTATTTTCCTATCTGTATCAGCCCATTCATTATACTGAGAAAAAGCCGTGGGAGAAAAGCTAAAATTCCTCATTTAAGATCAGAAATATTCACCTTAATAATTTTGCCTTCCTTTACCTCTTTAAGGGATTTTCCCAGGATTTTTCTATTGGCATCTGTACTTAAAAGATATTCGGTTTCATCTGTTTCTGCTCCAATAGTAATTGTTACGGGAGTGTTTTTTTCTTTAAATAAAGATTTTAATGATTTAATAAAATCCGTGGTCATTTCTTCGAACGTTAAACGAAATATGGTTTCCATTTTCCCGAATTTTTGATTTTTGCAAATATAATACAATTCATTTTCCTCCTTTTTGTTTTCCTCCCGGAATTCGGATTTCATTATGTTATTATATTTGCTCTGATAATTACCCAAAAGAATTTTTTTCACATGTCAATTTAAATTATGGCTTACAAATCACCCCTTGAAATGCTTTATCAATGGGAACAAACTGCTCCCGATAAAGTTTATATGCGCCAACCAATCAATGATGTTTGGCATACCTGGACCTGGAAACAAACAGGGGATGAGGTTCGAAGGATGGCGGCAGCCATAAAGGCCATGAATCTTTCTCCAAACAGCAACATTGCTATGGTTTCAAAAAACTGCGCCCACTGGATGATGTGTGATTTAGCCATCATGATGTCGGGCCACACTTCGGTTCCTCTTTATCCCAATTTAAATTCAGTTACCATAAGGCAGATACTTGATCACAGCGGAGCAAAATTGCTTTTTGTGGGGAAGCTTGATGATTGGAACTTGATGAGACCCGGAGTGCCGGAGGGCGTAAAGTGCATTTCATTTCCATTTTATGAGCACAAAGAATTTGAACAATGGAAAGATATTATTGCGAGGCATCAACCCATTAAAGAAAACATCATTAGAAATCCGAATGAACTATCAACAATTATTTATACTTCAGGTACCACAGGAATGCCCAAAGGGGTAATGCATAAGTTTCATAATTTTTCTTTTGCGGCTTCCCATGCCATGCCTTATATCGGTTTAGGGAGTTCAACAAAGTTTTTTTCTTATCTCCCCCTATCGCACATTGCCGAAAGATTGCTGGTAGAAATTGGAAGCATTTACACCGGAGGAGAAGTTGCTTTTGCCGAATCGCTCGAAAAATTTCCAAAAAACCTGGCCGAAGCCAAACCAACCGTTTTCCTTGGAGTTCCGCGCATTTGGTCAAAGTTCCAACAGGGGATTCTTAAAAAGCTTCCGCAAAAAAAATTAAATGTATTGCTTCAAATTCCAATTCTTTCGGGATTAATAAAAAAGAAAATTAAAGCGGGTATAGGCCTTACCGAAACGGCAAACATTCTAACAGGTGCTGCTCCCACCCCGGCCACCTTGATTAAATGGTTCGAGACCATTGGAATAAAAATACAGGAAGCATACGCCATGACCGAAAACTGCTGTTACTCCCACGTTACTTTAAACAATAATATAAAAATAGGGTTTGTCGGGCAACCACTTCCGAATTGCGAAGTGAAACTTGGCGATAATAATGAGATTCTCACCAAACACGAAGGGTTAATGGAGGGTTATTACAAAGAACCTGAGATGACAAAAGAATCCTTTACCTCTGACGGATTTCTCAAAACAGGGGATGAGGGATTTATTGACTCTCAGGGGTTTTTAAAAATTACAGGCCGTGTTAAAGATATTTTTAAAACTGCCAAAGGAAAATATGTGGCCCCATCACCCATTGAAATGAAATTATCAGGTAACAGCGATGTGGAACAGGTTTGTGTGGTTGGCACCGGTCTTCCGCAACCTATTGCTCTTGTAACGCTTTCGGAAAGCGGAAAGAAAAAATCTGAAGACGAGATAAAAACATCCCTTGGGGAAAGCCTGAATACGATAAACCCAACACTTGATGCCCACGAACAGCTCGATAAAATTGTAGTGATAAAAGGTGAATGGACGGTAGAAAATGAAATGCTTACTCCCTCCATGAAAATTAAAAGGAATGTGGTGGAGAAAAAATATAATGCTAATTACGAAAACTGGGAAAAGCAAAAAGGTGATATTGTTTGGGAAAAATGATTCGTATTCTGGTTCTCTGCACCGGTAATTCCTGTCGAAGCCAGATGGCGGAAGGTTTTTTGAAAAAAATTATTTTTGAAAGGAAACTGAATGCCGAAGTTTTCAGTGCAGGAATTGAAGCCCACGGTCTGAACCCTTATGCCATAAAGGTTATGAATGAGGTTGGAATTGATATTTCGGGCCACCAATCGAAATCGCTTGATGACCTTTACAGGTCATTCCCATTCAGTTCATCTGAAAATCAATCGTTTGATTATTTAATCACTGTTTGCGATAATGCCAGAGAAAGTTGTCCGGTTTTTTTAAATGCAAAAAGTAAAATCCACCGCAGTTTTCCCGACCCCGCCCTTCATCAGGGCCCGGAAGAACAAAAATTAGGGGCTTTCAGAAAAGTGAGAGATGATATCGGTGCTTTTTGCGATTCTTTTCCTACGGAATTATTTTAAAAAAACAAAGGTCTTTCCAATAACTATTTTCTCCAATCTTAACATTAACTTAATATAGATTTTGTTTTCTCAATACAACTGCAAGTTACTTTTGCCCCAAGTTTGTTTTAAAATTAATTACACCACTCTATGAACATTAACAACATCTTTAAAATTTTTGTTCCGCAGGACAAAAAATTCTTTGTTTTGTTTGAAAAGGCTACTGCAAATCTGGTTGCCATTTCTCAGGCACTTGTTGAAATGGTAAACGCCTCTTCCCTCGAGAAAAGAAGGGAATTAATAAAAAAAATTGAACACCTTGAGCATGTTGGCGATAACATTACCCATGATATTTTTAATGAATTAAGCTCAAATTTCATTACTCCTTTCGACCGGGAGGATATTAACGGATTAACATCGGCCATTGATGATGTGGTTGATTTTATTCATGGGTCTTCCAAGCGAATTGATTTGTACAAAATAGAAGTTATGACCCCGGCCATTTGCAAACTTGCCGAATTGACATTAAGTTCATCACAGGAGCTTCATGTGGCTATTTGCGAATTAAAAAACATGAGAGACCTAAGTAAAATTAAGGAAGCCTGCGTAAAAATTAACAGCATCGAAAATCATGCGGATGATATTTTTGATAATGCCATTGCCCGCCTGTTTGAGGAAGAAACAGATGCCTTGAAAGTAATCAAAATGAAGGAAATCCTGTCTGCCCTCGAAACCGCTACAGATAAATGTGAAGATGCCTCGGATGCCCTGAGAAACATCATCATTAAAAATGCATAATAAATGGAATACCTTTACATAGTAATAGTATTAGCCCTTGCTTTTGATTTTATCAATGGGTTTCATGATGCCGCAAATTCAATTGCTACCGTGGTTTCAACCAAGGTACTTACCCCTTTTCAGGCAGTTCTTTGGGCGGCAATGTTCAACGTACTTGCATTTTGGCTTTTTGAATTAAAGGTTGCCGATACTGTGGCAAAAATTGTTAAACCGGAGTTTGTTACACTTACCGTTGTGTTTTCAGGACTGGTAGCCGCAATATTATGGAACTTAACTACCTGGTGGCTTGGAATTCCTTCCAGTTCATCTCACACACTTATGGGCGGGTTTGCGGGAGCAGGAATTGCAAGCGCTGGCGGATTTTCAGGGGTTGCCTTCGATAAAATTCTTCCTGCAATGGGGTTTATTGTGCTTGCTCCTCTAATTGGAATGATAATGGCAATAATAATTAATATTGTTACAACAAATATTTGCCGAAGGGTAAATCCCAGCAAAGTTGACCATATTTTCAGGAAACTTCAGCTATTATCATCCGCTGCTTACAGTTTGGGCCATGGCGGAAATGATGCACAAAAAGTTATGGGAATTATTGCAGCTGCTCTGGTGGCACAGGGAATTATTGGTGATGTAAAGCATATTCCTTATTGGGTTCCAATTGCTTGTTATACGGCCATCGGTATGGGGACCTTGTTTGGGGGTTGGAGGATTGTTAAAACGATGGGGCAAAAAATTACAAAACTTAAACCCTTTGAAGGATTTTGTGCTGAAACAGCAGGAGCCATAACACTTTTCGGAACAGGTTCATTGGGAATTCCCGTAAGCACCACTCATACCATTACCGGTTCAATCATGGGTGCGGGTGCGGTTAAGCGTCTTTCCGCGGTTCACTGGGGGGTTACAATAAATCTTGTATGGGCCTGGATTCTCACCATTCCAGTAACGGCCATTATAAGTGCGGCTATTTTTTACCTCATTGAATTATTTGTGTGAAAAGCCATTAATTAATTCAGCACCAAAAAATTCATAGAGAAGGTATTATTTTTTAATTAAAATTTTCTGGTAGTAATTTTTATCCCATGCAGGTATTTTCAACAAATAAATCCCCTCAGGTTGTGAAGAAAGGTTTATGGTAAATTGTGTTGCCTGCGTTAATTGCATTGAATATACATTTTCTCCAAGCGTATTGTAGATGTCTATTTTCCCATCTGCCATTTTCCAAGTTATGTCCGCAATCTTTAAAGTAAACTCACCGTTGGTGGGATTCGGGTAAACTGAAAATTTGCCTATAATGTTAATTGATATATTTTTTTCCGGCTTAATATTTTCCAGCCCTTTCCTTCTTGTGGGTTCAACTAAGTCAGAAACCGGAGGAACATAAGAATTATAACTAAGTAACAGCATGTCGCGGTTATGGTCGGGAGTTACGAAAGTTTTGAAAGTGGTGTCGGAGTTGTTTACATAAGCTGTATCGGTAAAATATCCCCCTACAAAAAGATGATCGCCATTGGTACTGTAGCAAATCGTGTTTCCTCGGCTGGAACCTTGCCCGCCTTCTGCATCACTCTGGGTAATGTTTAAATCGGCATCACATTTAACTGTGAATAAAAAAGACAGCCCGCTGTTCTCAACACTGCTAAAATTAGAAGTGACAGCAGGAGGTTGGAAAAACCCCGTACCATAAATGTTTCCAACAGCATCGCTGCAAATCGATGAAACGCGATTTTGTCCCTCATCATTAGTTACTATTGCCCCCAGTGCGGAATAGTTATTATCAAACTTTGCAATTAAGCCATTATCAAAAGTAATGTGGGGATTAGTTAATGTTGTTTTACCAAAAGAAATTTCGGGGCTTCGGAAATAACCGCCAAGTATTATGTTGCCAAAGACATCGGTTGTAATGCCTGTAGCAATATCATGGCCGCTTCCTCCGAAACTTTTTGCATCCTGGCAATTTCCAAAAATATCGTACTTAGCCAGGAATATATCGTTTGCTCCGGAAGTGGCAAGTGTTTGAGTTCCGTTTCCAAAGGAAAGAGTGGTGTTGAATGCACCTGTGAGATGAACAAACCCTGTGGAAGTAGGGTCAACTGTTATTGCATTGGGAATTTCTATTCCGGCATTGCAAATTAATTTTGCCCAGTTAACAAAAGAAAGATTGTTACTGTATCTCACCAAGAAAATATCAATTAGATTGGCTGAAGTGTAAGAAGCGTTTTCAGAGCCAAAACCAATATTGCCTGTGTTTCCCTGCGCTATTCCGCAAACATATACATTACCCATGTTATCGGCTTTTACGCAATTGCCCCAAGTATTAACATAACCGCTTGAATTGCCATGCTGTTCTGAAATAATATATCCTGTTGCGGCATCATATTCCGCCACAAACATTTGCGGGCGGGTGCTAGTTAAGTATGTGCGCGAGGCAGTAATAGAAACACCTGCAGCATTTTTTCCGAAATCAAGAACTCCTTTATAACTGCCGCACATATAAACATGGCCAGAGTTATCGCATGACATGGAGGTAACGATATCATCCTGTGTGCTTCCGGCTTGTTTTGCCCAAAGTAAATTACCGCTGGCATTATATTTTGCTATGATTAAGTCATTGGTAAGGTTTGTGCCTCCTTTGTTGCTGAATGAAACAGGAGCTATTCCAACAACACCCATATTATATGAAGCACCCGAAAAGTTTATGGCAAGGTATACATTGCCTGCGCCATCGGTGCAACTGGCATTGATGGCATCGTTGTTCAAATTGCCGATTGCCGAAATTTTTTGTATAACGGAGTAATTTAAATCAGCACCAGAAGGGATACTGTCTTTGAAACTTTTCATTGTCGTTTTTCCTATGCAACGAAGCTGGGCAAGGAAAAAATGGCTATTGGCACATAAATGATTCGGATTAAAGTAATAACTGTGTTGGCTGTTAATATGACCGCTACAATAAAGTAACCCATCGCCTGAAGTGGAAATACTTTTTATTGAAAGTCCATCGGCACCATCCGGTGTTCCGGCTGTTTGATTTATTTGTTTGAGCAATAATTTATTTACAACTGTGCCAATCGAATTATTATTGAAGGCATAAATAAAATTGGTTTTGCCCGCGATAGAATTTCCCCATAGAGTATGAGAATTAGTAAACTTGCTAAATCCTGAAATAAATACTTCATCTCGGTCTTTGTTTGCAGATATATCATATATATCAAACTTCTCAAAGTCTTTGTTAAAACGATAACTTCCTCCACCTCCTGAATAATCAAATGCTCTCAGAAATTTATTGCCATTCTTTTGTTTTGTTACTACATAAAGCCCTTTGGAGCTAGCCGCCATTTTCATAACACTTGCATCGGTGCTTGGATCCATAAAAAAGTACCCTGCAGATGAAATATTTAAATCATTGTCCAATTTAAAAATATCTCCCCCTGCTTTTCCGTCTAAACCTTCTACACCTTCCTCATTAAACCGTATTAAAGCAAAAACGCCACCATTTCCATTGCATAATTGTCTGGTGGATGTAAATCCAGATTTATTATACCATACGTCAGACGGAACATCATCACAATCATTATTGGAATATAAATCTGTATGACAAATAATTTCATATTGATGCAAATAGGGAAAAAGGGCATTGATGAAATTTCCGTCAAAATCGCATTCTGCAATAAATGCCGATGAGTGATTATCAGCTTTTAAATAATTGTCCGAATCTTCAAAATCATTATCCATTGGCCAAACTGAAAAATCATAAACATGGTCATCTAATGTTGATCCTGCAATATTGTGATTAAATTTAATTGAGTGATGAAAGGTTCCTCCAATAAAAATTTTATCTCCTCTTATTGTCAAACAGTTTGTTCGCGAATCGCCTGGATTTTTTGCTTCAACTGGAGGGTTGGAATAACGGACCCATAAAAAATTACCATCAGCAATATCAAATGCCGCTAAAAACCCTTTAGTATCTCCGGAAATTCCATTTTGAGCAACCGTTCCTACAATAAAAACATCCCCACCCTTTGTGGCAATATCAAGAACTTTTATATCATCCGAATGATTCGGGAAAGCAATTTGAACTCTCCATGCTGAAATTCCACTTCCTGTATTGTCATATTTAGCCAACTGTGCACCATTAACGAAAATATTTTCCTTGGGTTCGTTCTCAAAATTAAAAGCGATATATGTATTATCAAGTTCGTCCGTAGCAGAAACATAAGAAGAGGAAGAAATATCAGAATAATTATTTACAGGTTGTCCGGGATCGCCTTGCACAAAAGAAGTTCTTTCCACCCATTGCCAGTTATCGTTAGAACATGTAGCTGCCGGATCGTTTCCAATAATTATGGATTTACAAGAAGAAGAAGTAAGAGAATTGCATGCGTTGCTTGAGGTTACCGTAACACAAATATTACCTGTGCCGGCACCACCGGCAGTGGTTATGGTGATTGATGGAGTGCCCTGACCAGATGTTATAAACCCGACACTTGCATCCACAGCCCAATAATAATTTGTTGCATTTATGATGGGAGAGATACTATACGCTTGCCCAATAACATTTGTGCACTGAACCGATGTTCCGGATACCGGGCCTGTTTGGACAAGAATTGCAAATTGAGTTTGCTTTGTGATTGGGTTATTTGTTGCGTTTGCCGTATTGTATTGATTGTTTGGAGAACAGTTATAATCAAATACTGTATAGCCGTAAGTAACTCCATTCCCCAGGCCAGTTACTGTAACGGTATTGCCGGTACCATTATACACTATGTACTCCCCTGCAGCAATGGTATTTCCCAATCCGAATGTAGCATTTGCAGTATAATTTGTTCCGTTTACAGGTGTTCCCGTTGGACTGACTCCCTGCTTTGCCACCACAATTCTTTTTGTTCCATTTCCGTTACTCCATGTAAGAGTTGTTGAGTTACAAGTAACATTTGAAGTTACAATTCCGGAAGATTGTGTGGTGGGTGAAATGCACCCGGGCGTAACCACCATTGTAATTGCATTGGAAGTTGCAGGATTACCAGTGGGGCAACTTACATTTGAAGTGAGCACGCAGGTAATAACATCGTTGTTGGCTAAAGTGTTATTAGAATAAGTAGAACTGTTTGCACCAACATTACCGCCATTTTTCTTCCATAAATAGGAAGGAGTTGAACCACCGTTTACAGGAGTAGCCGTGAATGTGACATTTGTTCCCGATGTTATTGCTCCCGAAGGAACAGCAGCAATACTTACACTTACCGCGTTGTTTGGATTAACTGTTACCGCACCCGATACATTGCTTGTGGCAACAGGTGCACATGCCCCGCTCACAACACAGTAGTAATAAAAAGTCCCTGCTGCCGGAGTTTGGGGTGTATAAGAATTTGTTTGGCCTCCGTTGCTGGCACCAACGCTTGTTCCACCACTATTGGAATTAGTAGCATTTTGATACCACTGATATGATATAGGAGCAGTACCGCTTGCAGACACGGAAAGGGGTGTTGCAGCAACATTTAAGCATAAGCTTTGTGATGCATTGGATGGTTGAGCGCTTATGCTGGGCGGAGTGCAGCCAGGGGTAACCACCATGGTAATTGTATTTGAAGTTGCCGGGTTTCCTAAAGGGCAAGATACATTAGAAGTCAGTACACAAGTAATAACATCATTGTTCGCTAAAGCATTATCAGAATAGGTACCATTGTTTATTCCTACATTTCCACCATTTTTCCTCCATTGATAGAATGGAGTTGAACCACCGTTTACAGGAGTTGCCGTAAATGTGACATTTGTTCCCGATGTTATTGCTCCCGAAGGCACAGCAGCAATACTTACACTTACCGCGTTGTTTGGATTAACTGTTACCGCACCCGATACATTGCTTGTGGCAACAGGTGCACATGCTCCGCTCACAACACAGTAGTAATACCAAGTCCCTGCTGCCGGAGTTTGGGGTGAATAAGAATTTGTTTGGCCTCCGTTGCCGGCACCAACGCTAGTGCCACCACTATTGGAATTAGTAGCATTTTGATACCACTGATAGGTTATACTTGTGCCGGTTGCCGTAACCGAAAGGGGTGTTGCAGCAGCATTTAAGCATACGCTTTGTGAAGTGGTTGATGGATGAACGTTAATGTTTGGCGCGGAGCAGGCAGATATGGCCTGTACCTGAAAATTAGCAATATATAAAGTTCCATTTCCGTCACCTGTTCCGGGTATTGTTCCCGCAGCACTTGACTGGCTTGCGGATAACTGGAAATAAACATCCGTTTTGGAAAGGTTGTTTAATGAAGCGGCAGGAATGCTAATACTAAACTCACCCGTAGCTCCTGTTGTAAAATTAAGCGGTATATCTTGTGCAAAGGCGGGACTGGTATAATTTGTGAGGTTGGTTTTATGCGATATTTTAATTACTTGTGCTCCGGTATTACTCCGCTTAGCCTGAAAATAAATTTTAAAATTTGTATAGATGCCAATGTTGGGGCCAGAAAGGTGAAATGTCCAGAATTTGTTATCAGTACCGCTTGAATTTGCCATCCTGGGCGCTCCGTTTGGGCTGCCGGCATCAAAAGTAAAACCGTCCATATTAGCAATGGCACCGGTAGTAGCACCTGCAGTATTTGTGAAATCAATAGGTTGGGTGCAGGTTAAATCGCAAGTAATTCCGGTTCCTAATATTGCACCGGGATCATAGATTGTATAACTGATCGGGGCTTGTTCGTTAAAAAGATAATTAACAATCACTGTTTGCCCCAGGCAATTATGCATAATGAAAAAAATGATGCAACAAAAACGAAAAGTTAAATTGTTGTTCCGGAAATTCAATATTACACTCCGGGATTTCGAACCTGTTTGGATTTGTTTTGGTTTCATGAGTTTTGCTTTTTGACAAGGAATCTTCTTCTTATTGATAAAGGGGAGATTTTATTTATTAATTAAAATTTTCTGATGGTAATTTATCTCTCCGGCAGATATTTTCAAAAGGTAAATTCCATCGGGAAGGGTATTTGTAATTAACTCCAAAGAATTTTCACCAGGGCGCACTTGTTTTTCTTCCAAAAAAACCTGTTCTCCTATTAAATTGTTAAGTTGAATTTTTGAAATTGTATTTTCAAAGGATTGAATTTGTATTGTGAATTTGCCATTGGATGGGTTTGGAAACACACGAATAATACTTTCTGTTTCCCGGGGATCAATAAAAAAATCTCCCTCTTTATTGTTTTCCTGGTTGTCATCAGGATTTTCAATTCTCGGTATAACAAGACTCTGGCAAACAAAAACATTAAGGCCACCTGTTGAACCATTTCCTAATTGGCCGTAGGTGTTTTTTCCTGTGCCGCAGTAATGGTATTGGCCTAATTTTATCCCTTCGGCAAAATTGTACCCTCCCGAAATGCTAACCCAGCTAATATTAATTCCGTTTCCTGTCAAAACAGGGCTATGTTGTTCTACAGATGACCCAATCCCAAGTTGCCCATCAGCATTTTTACCCCAGGCGTATAATTTGTTCCAACTGTTTATTGCGTATGATGAACCCTCTCCCGCTGATACCGATATCCAATTGTAAGCCCAGGTTGGAGCAATATTTTTCGGACTTTTTCTGTCAACAGTGGTACCATCGCCCAATTGACCATTGGCATTTAGCCCCCAGGCCCATAAACTGTTATTGTTTTTAATGGCAAGTGCAAACTTTTGTCCGGCAGCAACTTTTAGCCATTTATCAGTAGACGATCCTACTTTTACCGGATTTGATTTCGATGTAGTGTTTCCAATTCCCAATTCACCTTTGGCATTGAACCCCCATGACCATAACTCGCCATTTGAATTTATGGCATATGAGGAATAAAACCCTGTTGCTACTTCTACCCATTTATAGGATGTAACCGTTGTAACTGCAACCGGGGTGAGTCTTTTTTGTATGGTTCCATCACCTAATTTTCCATAGTCATTATTGCCCCAAGCCCAAAGGGAGCCATCTGCCTTAATACCAAATGAAGAATACGCACCTGCAAAAACTTTTTTCCAGGTATTGCTTCCACTTATTACCTGAACCGGGGAAGTTTTATTTGTTGTGCTGTTAATACCCAACTGCCCCTGACTATTATCTCCCCAAGCCCAAAGAGTGCCATCCGATTTAACCCCGAGTGAATGATTGTAGCCGGCCGAAACGTTTGACCACCCGGCCGAATTAGAAGGAGTAGTTACTTGTTTTGGAAAAGAGGATTGGTAAAGAATACTTCCAATTCCTAATTGTCCGGAATTGTTTAATCCCCACGAAAAAAGTTTACCATCCAAACCAAGGCCAAGAGTGTGGTAAGCCCCTGCCGAAACCATTACCCACGAATGAGTTTCAACAACCACATCTAAGCACGATGCCGTTGAGGAACCACAAGCGTTTATAGCAGAAACGCAAACCTGACCATTTTGGCCAACACTTCCAGTAAGGACACTAATTGAAGTTGTGCCCTGACCTGCAGAAATAGACCAACCGGTAGGTACAGTCCAAAGGTAACTCGTTGCACCGGTAACAGCAGTTATGCTATATGGTTTTGTTGTATTTGGGTCCTGGGAAGTTATTCCGGAAGGGGTTCCCGGAGTTGCTGGTATGGGTGGTGATGTTTGCTGTGTACCTGGATTGTTGATTCCAGAAGTTGAATTATAGAGATTATTTGGTGAGCAGTTATATTCAAAAACTTTATAACCGTACAGTATGCCACCCGTTAAACCGCTAACTGTAACTGTACTACCCGTTCCATTATATACTACAAACTCTCCGGTGGCAATGGTATTTCCTGTTCCGAAATTTGCATTTGCGGAGTAATTTGTTCCATTTACCGGTGTTCCTGTTGGGCTGCTCCCTTGTTTTGCCACAACAATTCTTTTTGTACCATTCCCCGAGGTCCAGGTAAGTGTTGTTTTTGAGCAAGTAACATTAGACCCAACAATTTCAGAGGCTTGTAAAGTAGGTGCTTCACAAGCGGGATAGGTTGCGGTAATCGTTAAATCATCTATTGCTAATCCGGGGCTATTGGCCGTATTAGCTTTTCTCCACCTTAACCATACCACATGTCCGGTAGGAACTGTTAAAGGAATTTGAGCAGAAATAGCAATTCTGTTTGCCGGAGCATTTCCCTCCAACGGTCCGGTTGCCGAGGCTTGAATAACTGTAAAATCAAGAGCAGTTACTGCCGTCCAAATTCCGGATGAAAGGTCTAAAGGATCAATTTGATATTCAAAATAAAGTTTTTGAGTACCACTGCTAATGTTTTGTCTCCATTGTTCTCCAAAATAAGAGACTGTTAATGAAATAATATCATTTGCAGCATCGGAATTGGTAATTTTTACTCCGAATACTTGAGCTTTTGTTCCCGTGGACAAGGCCCCAAGTGCTCTATCTCCAACTACATTTATTCCTGCAATACCAAAACTGTACATCCCCCCGGTAGCTGAAGAACCCGTGCTGGCATCATAGGTAATTTGATCTGAATACCAGGATGAAATAGTGGAATTGTCAACCCAATTGTTTCCTGTGCCGGTGGAGGAAAGTGCGTCAAAATTTTGGGTGTAGCCCGGACTGGAGCCCGTAAGATTTTGAGCTTTTGCAAAAGGGATAATGAAAAAAGATGTGCAAATAATCAAAAGGATTAATTTTAGGTTGAATGAAAGGTTTTTGAAATCCTTTGAATTGTTGTGTTTTGTTGTGATCGTATTTTTCATAAGAATTTAGTTTGAAGAGTAGGTTATTGGGCAATTTATTTTGATTTGTTTTTTACAGTAAAAATTTTTTTTAAATAAGCTTCAATTTTCAAAACTAAGAAGTTGAATTTTGTAGGTTTTTGGCTTTTTACTCAATCCCATACTCCTTCCCAATAAAAAGAATTCCGAGAATTGCAACAGGAATAGTTAAAAAAAAAGAAAACTGGGGATCGGGGTTTGTAATTTTCGTAAAAATAATTTACGAATGTATTAATGCCGAATTTGAAATGGAGGAGTACTTTTTTTTCGGTTTAAATAATTTAATATTCGTTAGAAACCATCGAGCAAGCGTAAAAAAAATTTTCTTGAAAATTTTATCCTCATTATTAAAATGGAAGATTGGGAAATGAAAAAAAACGGATAGAAAGAAAGGCTTTCCGTTAAATTTCTTATTTTTATTTTGTAAGAATTACCGGAGTTTCGGCAAGGTTGCTTTCGTGCAGTTCACGATCGTAAAGCAAAACCCCGAATTTAATTGAATCGGAATTTGCCGAAGTAAAATCAAAATAAAAGGGCGAAATGGTAAGCCCGATTTCACCTTCTAAAATTTTACTCTGGCCTTCGGGCGTAAGTTTTGGAATGCGGTACCGGAAACAAGTATCACAGCTAACCCAATTCCCGTTTACCATCTCCGAATATTTTAAAATAAAATTGTGATAGTATTTGCTTTGGGGGGCAAAACTTCCGGTAGTATCTTTTTCATCCAGCCCAATATCCCCGTCACAATCTTTAAAGGTAATTATTATTTTAGCCGAGTCGAGTGTTTTGCCCTTGGCATCGTGGTATTGTAAAAAATTTTTATAAGCAATTGCCGGAACATTTTCATCGCATTTTGGTTTCCGGCAGGAAAAAACCAGCCAGGGAAAAACGGCAAAAAGAAATATTTTTAAATTAACACGCACTGTTTTTTATTTTGGATTGTAAAGATATGAATTTTCGGAAATTTTACCCGGCAAAATGTTTTGTTTAGAATTCCAAAAAATGTTTGCCGACAAAATTTTTAAAATAAAATCAATCTCGGAATTTAAAAACCTTGCCCTGCGGATTTTTAAATTACAGGCAGATATTAATCCGGTGTATAATAGTTATCTTAAACAATTAAAAACAATTCCTTCAAAAGTAAATTCAATAAAGGAGATACCTTTCCTTCCAATTGAATTTTTTAAAACAAAGGCCCTCAGCAACAATTGTGAGGAAGATGGCAGGGGCAACCCAAAAAAATCAAAAAAAATTATTAGCAAATCAGGCTCAATGCTATTTACAAGCAGCGGGACTTCAGGAAGCCCAAGTCATCATTTTGTTTATGACCTTAACTTGTATGAAAAATCCTTTTTAAATTCCTTCGAATTGTTTTATGGCAATATTGAAAATTACAGCCTTCTTGCTCTGCTCCCTTCTTATTTGGAAAACAAGAATTCTTCCCTGATTTACATGACTGATAATCTTATAAAGAAAACCAAAAATAAAAACAGCGGATTTTTTTTATATGATTTCGTCCTTCTTTCAAAAAAACTATTTGAACTTGAAAAAGAAAAGCAAAAAACAATTTTATTGGGAGTTTCATATGCCTTACTGGATTTTTCGGAAAAAACCAAATCACCGGTTTCGGGTGGAAATTGGCTTACAGTTATGGAAACCGGGGGTATGAAGGGAAGGCGACCTGAATTGATAAGGGAAGATTTACATAAGAGGCTGCAAAAATATTTTGGCGTAAAAAAAATCCATTCGGAATATGGAATGACTGAGCTTTTATCACAGGCATATTCAAAAGGAAAAGGGGTTTTTAACTGTCCGCCATGGATGAAAATTCTCATAAGGGATACCAATGACCCCTTTCAAATATTAGGGCCGGGCAAAACAGGAGGAATAAATATTATTGACCTGGCAAATATTAATTCCTGTTCATTTATAGCCACTCAGGATTTGGGCCAATTACATCCTGACGGTTCTTTTGAAGTTCTTGGGAGGTATGATGGCAGCGAATTAAGGGGCTGCAATTTGATGGTAGATTAAGGAGTTAAAAAATCATATAATCCTGCGGATCAATTGGATTTCCGTTTAACCATAATTCAAAGTGCAGGTGAGGCCCGGTACTCAGCTCCCCCGATTCACCAATAATGGCAATGGGTTCTCCCGCCTTAACCTTTTCACCTATTTTTTTTAAAAGCACCGAATTGTGTTTGTAAATAGATATTAGGTTGTTGTCGTGCTGTAGCTGGATTACATTACCCGTTTCCGGTGTCCAGGATGAAAGAATTACCGTACCGTCAAGAGCTGCTTTAATGGCCTCGTTTTTTTGTGCAATTACATCCACTCCATAATGTTCCTCGCGGGAATTGAAGGATGAAGAAACCATACCATGTATGGGAGTGAAAAAGAAAAAACTGCTTATGCTTTGGGCCGAAGGCTTACCTTCGTAAAAAAGCAAATTGTACTTTTCTTCCGATTCAATTTGAACACGCAAAGCCGAATCCTCTTTCGATTTTTTTAGATATGTAGGAGGATATTTTGCTGAAGAGTCCTTAACAGGAATTGCAGTTAAATTTCCGGGAGGCTTCCCTTCAATAATATTTTTAATGTTTAAAAGATATGCATCCTTTGCCTTGAGTTCCTTTTCGAGTGTATCGGCTTTTAATGCTGCGTAAAGAGCTCTTCTCTTTGTTTCAAAATCGGCATAACCGGGGATGTATTCGCGAAGGGGTGTGAAAGAAATAATAATGATACCAAGAAAGAAAAAAAGGATTACAATGGCACCGCCCCAGGTAAATACATTAAGAGGGGAAAGCAAAAAGGAAAATTTTTCCTCCAGCGTTTCGTCATTCATTATCACAAGCCTGTATTTGCTCTTCAGCTTTTGATAAATACGAACCTTTTTTTCCTTTGATTCTCCTGAGCCCATTGAAAATTAAAAGGCAAATATCGAAAATTTGGGGGTTGTCGGAAAAAGATAGAACCGTGATTGCTCAGATTGGTAAGGAGGCAACAGGTTGTAATCAAAAAAAAACATTCCCCACAGAGGCACCCAGAGGTTCACAAAGAAAAAATTTCTCCGTGTTCCTTAGTGTTCTCCTTTACTCCTTGGTGAAACCTTTTTTGATTCTTTCTTCCCGCAGGCCCTTCCCTTGAAGGGATACTTCTAAATAACATTTGTACGGTAGACCCACCAAAGTAAGCGGTTCCCCGAAATATTTTTCCGGCATTATCACTAATAAAGCCATTCAAACCATCTCAAAATCCAATTGTTTTTTTACCAGATCGGCCCGTTTAACCATAACCCTTACTTTGGCTCCCAACTGTAAAATTTTGCCCCTCCGTTTTCCAACTACCCTGTAGTTCTCTTCATCAAAAACATAAAAATCGTCTTTCATATCGCGCAGGCGTATCATTCCTTCACATTTGTTTTCAACAAGTTCAACAAATAATCCCCATTCGGTAACTCCTGATATCATTCCTTCAAACTCCTCCCCTACCCTATCCTGCATAAATTGAACCTGTTTGTATTTTACCGAGGCCCTTTCCGCTTCTTCGGCAAGTTTTTCCATTTTTGATGATTGCTTGCACAGGTCTTCCAGCCCTTCTCCTTTGGCAGAAACATTATTTAAATGATTTTCGAGCAGCCTGTGCACCATCATATCGGGGTACCTGCGTATAGGAGATGTAAAGTGGGTATAATAATCAAATGCGAGTCCATAATGCCCAATGTTTTTTGTAGTGTAAATTGCTTTCATCATGGTTCTAACGGCCAGCGTTTCTATCATATTTTCTTCTGCCTTTCCTTTCACCGAATCGAGCACTTCATTGAGTTCTCTTGAAATATTTTTCCGGTTTGTGGTGGTAAGTTTATAGCCGAATTTTTTAATGAATTGGGAGAACACGCCTATTTTTTCTTCGTTAGGGATATCGTGAACCCGATAAACAAACGGAGCACCTCCTCCGGCTTTTTCTTTTCCTGAAATATTTTTCCGATCGTTTTTTCCGCATAACTCAGCAACGCTTCGGTTGGCCAGAAGCATAAATTCCTCAATGAGTTTATGAGAATCTTCCTGCTTTTTAAAAAAAACCCCCACCGGATTTGCTTTTTCGTCCAGATTAAACTTTACCTCTACTTTATTAAATGAAATTGCTCCTTTTTTAATTCGTTCTTTTCTTAAAATTTTTGCCAGGGAATTTAAAATCAGGATTTCTTTTGCAAAATCTCCTTCTTCGGTATCAATTATTTTTTGTGCTTCCTCATAGGTGAATCTTCTATCTGAATTTATCACGGTTTTCCCGAACCATTTTTCAATTATTCTGCCTTGATGATTCATTTCAAAAACTGCAGAAAAACAAAGTTTCTCCTCCCTGGGGCGCAGTGAACAAACATTATTTGAAAGAATTTCGGGGAGCATGGGAACCACCCTGTCAACCAGGTAAACTGAGGTGGCCCGCTTTTGTGCCTCCTCTTCAATTTCTGAGTTTGGCCTAACATAGTGTGTAACATCCGCAATATGTACTCCTATTTCGAAATTCCCGTTTTTCAGAATTGTAAAAGAGATGGCATCGTCAAAATCTTTGGCATCAAGGGGGTCAATGGTAAATGTGGTAACTTCCCTGAAATCTCTTCTTTTTGAAATTTCCTGGGCGGTAATTTGTGTTGGAATTTTATCCGCTTCGCGTTCCAGATGCTGGGGAAATGAATATGGAAGTCCGAATTCGGCCAGGATGGAATGTATTTCGGTGTCATTTTCCCCCGGGTTTCCAAGCACTTCAATAATTTCGCCTGTGGGATTTTTTTTCCATTTTTCCCACCCGGTCATTTTTGCTAAAACCTTTTGTCCGTTGGCCGCTCCCGCATATTTATCCTGAGGAATAAAAATATCTACATGCATGCGGGGGTCATCGGCCACAAGAAACCCGAAACTTTGCGACATCTGCAAAGTGCCTACAAATTCTGTTTTTTTTCTTTCGGTAATTTCCACCACCTCTCCTTCCATTCTCCTCCCGTTTCCCTTCGGGGATGCATGAATGGTTACCTTATCTCCATTTAAAGCGTTGGCGGTGTTTTTGGGGGATATGAAAATATCTTCGGGGTATTCTGTGCGGTTTTCGGGAATGAGGAAAGCCGAGCCCGAACGGGTTAATTCAATGGTTCCTTCTATTCTTAAAAAATGTTTTTCTTTATGCTGTTGAGAATGTTTTTTTCCTCTGTTTTCTTTCTTCTGAAAGAATTTATTTTTTTGTCTTTTAATCATTATTTTACATAACTCAGTTTAATCATGTTGCTCATTCCTTTATCGGTAATGGGCATACTTGCAATATTTATTACCAGGTCATTTTCCTTCAAAACTCCCAGTTGGCGAAGAATTAATTTAGTATCGGCAATGGTATGGTCGGTACTTACAAATTTATCGTAATACAAACCTTTTACTCCCCATATCAGGCTTAGCATATTGAGAATTTTCCGGTTGGCGGTAAACACGTAAATTTCGGCTTTAGGCCGGTAGCATGAAATCCGGAAGGCGGTATAACCCGAAAATGAATTTGTAACTATTGCTTTTGCATTTACTTTTCTGGCAAGGTAACAGGCATTATCACAAATGGAATCGGAAAGAAAGCGGTCGGTTCCAATTTCAAGCTGGTGCTTTCGGTTATAAATGTTGGTATATGTTTCGGCTTTAATTACAATTTTATAGGCGGCCTTAATTACTTCAACAGGGTGCCTTCCTACCGAAGTTTCCCCGCTTAGCATTATGGCATCGGCACCATCCATCACTGCATTTGCAACATCATTTACTTCGGCTCTTGTTGGAGTAAGGTGTTCCATCATGCTTTCCATCATCTGGGTGGCAATAATAACAGGTTTTGCAGCCCTCATGCATTTTCCAACAAGCATCTTTTGAATAATAGGTAAATCCTGCATGGGCATTTCAACTCCCAAATCTCCTCTGGCCACCATGAGGGCATCGGTTTCTTTAATGATATCATCAATTTCTTTAATGGCTTCGGGTTTTTCAATTTTGGCAACAACTTTGGCCGAATTTGAATGTTTTTTTATTATTTCTTTCAACTCAACAATATCCCTTGCCGACCGCACAAAAGAAAGGCCGATCCAGGGAATGTTCTGTTCAAGGGCAAACTCGAGGTCTTTCAGGTCTTTTTCGGTTAAGCTTGGCAATGATATTTTAGTATTTGGAAGGTTGAATCCCTTTTTTGATGAAAGTTCACCTCCTTCAATAACTTTGGCTTTTACCTCTGTGGCGGATAAGATTCCATTAACTTCTAAAACAATTTTGCCATCGTCAATAAGAATCCTCTCACCGATCTTTACATCTTTTGGAAACTGCGAATAGGTAAGATGAATTTTTTGGGCTGTCCCAATGCATTTATCAACAGTGATGATAATTTCCTCTTTTGCAACAATTAGAATTTTATTGTTTTCAACTTCCCCGATTCTCATTTTAGGGCCTTGCAGGTCGGCAAGAATGGCTGTATGGAGCTGCAGCTCTTCATTAAGGCCATTAATAAATGAAATTACTTTTTCGTATTCTTCATATTTTCCATGAGAAAAATTAATCCGGAAAACATTTACTCCTGCTTCCATCATTTGTTTAATTACCTCGCGTGAGGAGGATGCCGGGCCCAGGGTGGCTATGATTTTTGTTTTGTTTTTTTTCAAAATAAATATTGGTTTGATTTTATGGTATCGGGGTTAAGAAGGTAGGCGGCAAGTACCGATTCAGATTGTTTCAGTTTTTTTAATATTCCGTCAGCATCGAGGGATTCGTAATTTCCCTGAATAATGAACAGGTAATCCATCTGTTTAAGTTCTTTTACAAATGCTTTGCCTTTGCTTTTTGCCGCAGCCAAAATATATTTCAGGTGCAGGTTAAAGTTTTCAAAGTTATACTTTGAAAAACGGCTTGAATCCGCATGAACGATATCTTCTTCCTTTTTCAAATGCAAATTTAGTTTTTTGTTTATGGCCCATACCAGATAATAGTCCTTGGCCTGGCTGCAAATTCCGTAAAGAAGAAAATCGGTTTCCGGGGGATCAAATTCAAACTTGTGGCGGGGCATTGCTAAAATTACGGGTCAAAGATATGGAAAAAACGGAGCGTGAATAAAAAATGTTTTTTAATGCAAATAACCCAATTCTCCTGTTATTTTTATTAATCCTTCCTCCGCTGCACCCTGCTCGGCCTTTTTCTTTGAAGGCCCTTCTGCTGTCCCCTTTATTTCGCCCTCAATAAAAACATTGGCAACGTACATGGGTTCGAAATTTCGGCTTGAAACGAGCTCGCATTGAAAAACAATTTTCTTTTTTTCTTTTTGACCCCATTCAATCAGTTTGCTTTTAAAGTCGGTTTCGGTTGATTCAAGGGAGGAAATATCAATATTTTCTTTAATAATTTTGTGTATGGTTTTCTGGCAAACAAGGTACCCTTTGTCCAGGTAAATTGCTCCCAGCAAAGCTTCAAACGCATCTCCGTTTATTGATTCGCTTGCATCAGATTTTCCAAGATTCGCTTCAATTACAGCATCAATTTTGAGTTTCACTGAAAGAGAATTAAGGTTTGCCCTTCCAACAATTTTAGATTTCATTTTAGTAAGAAACCCTTCATCTTTTTCGGGAAATAAATAATAAAGATAATGAGCAACAACAATGTCGAGCACCGCATCTCCTAGAAACTCCAACCTTTCATTACTAACCAGATCAATTTGCCCTAATCGTTTGGTAACTGACCTGTGCCTTAGGGCGGTTTTATAAAGTTCAATTTTTTCGGGAGAGGTGCCAAAAGTTTTTTTTACGAACCAAAATATTTCGATGTCGCGGGGTAATGGCTTTTCTATTTTATTTCCTATAAAGGAGAAAAAAAATTTGAAGGCTTTCATTTACTCAGGTAAAATAATCTTTTGTAAAGTAAAGTTAATAGTTGCCAAAAATTCTCCCGCAGATTTCGCAGATGACCGAAGAAAAAGTCAGCTAAAAGCTGCGTTATGTTCGGGAAAAAAATCCTCCATTGTATGTTTAAAAAGCACTAAATTTATTTCGATGGAATTAATAACGTGAGTTTTGGATATAAATAAAGCCACAAAAAATCTAAAACACAAAATCCCACCAAAAATTTTTGAAGCATTTTGATTTTTTGTGTTTTTGTGGCAAGATAAAAAATGTGCCCTGTTGTTTTTTAGAAAGGTGTATATTACCTTACCAAAAGCTCATGTCATTTATCACTCTTTGATGGAAGTGAAAAACCATTCAGGCAATAAATTTTTTAAAAATCACTGAGGCATTATGGCCGCCAAATCCGAAAGTATTGCTTAGTCCGGCATTTATTTGTCGGGTTTGTGCTTTTGAAAAGGTAAGGTTCAGTTTGTTTTCAATTTCGGGGTCGTCAGTAAAATGATTAATGGTTGGAGGTACAATATTATTTTTTAGCGCCAGAATAGTTGCAATGGATTCTATGGCACCTGCTGCCCCAAGCAAATGGCCTGTCATAGATTTTGTGGAACTTATGTTTAATTTGAAAGAGTGCTCCCCAAAAACTTTCAGAATGGCTTTTGTTTCGGCAATATCTCCCAATGGAGTTGAGGTTCCGTGAACGTTGATATAGTCAATATCTTCGGGTTTCATACCGGCATCTTCAAGGGCGTTTTTCATCACATTCATTGCTCCTAATCCTTCGGGATGAGGCGCTGTAAGATGGTGGGCATCGGCAGAGGAACCACCACCGGCAAGTTCGGCATAAATCTTTGCCCCCCTTGAAATGGCATGGTGGTATTCTTCCAGAATCAGGCTGCCGGCTCCCTCGCCCAAAACAAAACCATCCCGGTCTTTATCAAAGGGCCTCGAAGCTGTTTCAGGAGAATCGTTTCTTGTTGAAAGAGCATGCATGGAATTAAATCCACCAACTCCCGATTCATTGATAGCTGCCTCAGACCCTCCCGAAACTATTATATCCGCTTTTCCAAGCCGGATATAATTAAATGAATCTATTATAGCATGAGTGGATGAAGCACAGGCAGAAACAG
>JAHEZO010000111.1 GCA_023250995.1 Flavobacteriales bacterium
GGGAGTCGGGAGTCGGAAGTCGGAAGTTGGGAGTCAGAAGTTGGGAGTTGGGAGTTGGGAGTTGGAAGTCCGGAGTCGGGAGTTAGGAGACAGGAGACTTAAAAAAGAAAAAAAAAAAAACTACAATCTGCTTAAAACCTGTTTTAGAGAAACTTTATCCTTAATTATTTCCCCTATCCCGTCAGTTGAAATCCGCTCCTGTTTCATTGAATCCCGATACCTGAGTGTAACTGTGTTATCAAGCAAGGTTTGATGGTCGATGGTGATGCAAAACGGTGTACCAATGGCATCCATCCTTCTGTAACGCTTCCCGATTGTATCCTTTTCTTCATAATAACAACGGAAATCAAATTTAAGAGAATCCATTATAATGCGTGCCTTTTCAGGCAATCCATCCTTTTTAATCAGAGGCAACACCGCAACTTTTACAGGGGCCAGGAATGGCGGTAATTTTAATACTACTCTTTCACCTGCTTCCTCCCCATTCTCGCCAGAAACAACCTTTTCCTCACAAAATGATTGTGAAATAATGGCAAGAAACATCCGGTCTAAACCAATGGAAGTTTCAACTACATAAGGAACAAAACTTTTGTTTTCCTCCGTATCAAAATACTGTAATTTTTTTCCTGAATGTTTTTCGTGGTTTCCCAAATCAAAATCGGTGCGGGAATGAATCCCTTCAAGTTCCTTAAAACCCATAGGAAAATCAAATTCAATATCGCAGGCGGCATTGGCATAATGGGCCAATTTAAGGTGGTCATGAAATCGGTACTTGTTTTCGGGAATCCCCATGGCCAGATGCCATTTTAGTCTTTTTTCCTTCCAATGGTTGTACCATTGCATTTCGGTACCGGGTTTAATAAAAAACTGCATTTCCATCTGCTCGAATTCACGCATCCTGAAAATAAACTGCCTTGCAACAATTTCATTGCGGAAGGCTTTCCCGGTTTGAGCAATTCCAAATGGAATCTTCATCCTTCCGGTTTTCTGAACATTAAGGAAATTTACGAAAATCCCCTGTGCCGTTTCGGGTCGGAGATATACTTTACTGGAACCATCGGCAGTTGCTCCCATTTCGGTTGCAAACATCAGGTTGAACTGGCGGACTTCAGTCCAATTGCGTGACCCCGAAACCGGGCAAACAATTTCACATTCTTCAATCAATAATTTAATATCGCTCAGGTTATTTGATTCCAAAGCAGCTTTCATCCGTAAATTTACCCCATCAATTTTTTTACTGTTTTCAAGGATGCGGGGGTTTGTTTCCCGGTACATTTTTTCGTCAAATTTTTCACCAAATCTTTTGGCCGCCTTTTCTACCTCTTTATTCACCTTATCTTCAATTTTCTGAATATACTCTTCGAGCAAAACATCTGCACGATAACGCTTCTTGGAATCCTTATTATCAATGAGCGGATCACTGAAGGCATCCACATGGCCTGAGGCTTTCCATGTGGTTGGGTGCATAAAAATTGCGGAATCAAGGCCCACGATATTTTCATTTAACTGCGTCATGGCAGCCCACCAGTACTGGCGGATGTTATTTTTCAGTTCAGCCCCATTCTGGCCATAGTCGTACACTGCACTTAGGCCATCATAAATTTCGGAGGATTGAAAAACAAATCCGTATTCCTTACAGTGAGAAATTATTTTTTTGAGGATATCTTCGTTTGCCATAGGGTGGCAAAAGTAAAATTTTTAATGGAGGATTATATTGCAGGAAATTATTTTTTTACTTGATTTTAAGTATAAATTTAAGTGAAGGGAATAACGTGAGAAAAAATATTTCCATAGTTTTGCAATAATGAAAATTATCCTATCAGCTAATTTTCTCCTCCAAATTTTTTGATGATCGAAAAACCCATTGCCTTCGCCTCCTCCCAACCCACCGCCATCCTCATTGGTTTAATTAACCAGCAACAGGACGAAAAAAAACTAAAAGAATTTCTTGATGAGCTTGCTTTTTTAGCCGAAACAGCCGGCATACGTACCGTAAAAAAATATTCCCAGCGTCTTGCTTCACCCGATAACCGGACTTTTATCGGATCGGGAAAATTGGGTGAAATAAAAGATTTTGTTCACCAAAATGATGTGAACATGATTATTTTTGATGATGATCTGAGTCCGGCCCAATTAAAAAACATAGAAAAGGAATTAAATAAAGGGGCAGAAGTTTCGAAATTCAGCGTAATAGACCGAAGTTACCTTATCCTTGAAATATTTGCTCAGAGGGCTCGCAGTGCTCATGCCAAAACCCAGGTTCAGCTTGCACAATATGAATACCTCTTACCCCGGTTAACCGGAATGTGGACCCACCTTGAAAGGCAGCGGGGCGGAACTGGTACAAGAGGCGGGTCGGGAGAAAAAGAAATTGAAACCGACAGGCGGATTGTAAAATCCAAAATTTCGAAATTAAAAGAAGAGCTCAAATTGGTTGACCGTCAAAAAGCAACCCAGCGAAGCAACCGCGGAAGCCTGGTAAGGGCGGCCCTTGTTGGATATACCAATGTGGGCAAATCAACGGTAATGAATTTAATTAGCAAGAGCAATGTTTTTGCCGAAAACAAACTTTTTGCAACGCTTGATACCACAGTTAGAAAAGTGGTCATTGAAAATTTGCCTTTCCTATTATCAGATACGGTTGGGTTTATCAGAAAACTACCTCATCAGTTGGTTGAATCCTTTAAATCCACACTGGACGAAGTGCGGGAATCCGATTTGCTTATTCACGTTGTAGATGTTTCGCATCCAAATTTTGAAGAGCAAATTCAGGTGGTGAATCAAACCCTGATGGAACTGGGAGCAAAAGACAAACCCACAATAATTTTGTTTAACAAAATGGATTTGTACCACCCTGGCGTAAACCGGGATGAGTTTGATTTAACCGGAAATTCAATTCACGCTTTTTCATTAGAAGATTTAAAAAAAACCTGGATTGCAAAAACCGGAAATGGAAGTAATTATCCTGAGAATAATGCAGAATCAAAACTGCCGGTTACCCTTTTTATCTCAGCAACCGAAAAGTCAAATATTGAAGAATTCAGAAAAACCTTGTATGAGCAGGTAAAAAATATTCATATAAAAAGATATCCTTATCATCATTTTCTCTATTGAGAAATTCCACTAAAACACTAAAGCACAAAATCCCACAAAACGGGTTTAGTAATAAAAATTTATTTTAAGCATTACCATTTCTTTCAGGCCAATCTTCTCAATTAACAACCTTCAACTTAAGGTGAATATTGTACATTTGTAAATGTATATTTCGAACATTTTCTGATAATATGGCCAAGGCATTCCGTTTTTCTTCGATTTTTGGATCCCTTTTCCCATTTTTATTTTTATCGCTTACTCCCTGTAAAGGCCAAAAAAATGATGCCGATGCCAAAGTTAAAGCAGCGTTTATTTACAGTTTTACCAAATATATCCGCTGGGAGAATCAGGACAAATTACCGGTGTTTTCTATTGGAGTTCTTGGGAATGAAAACACAATAGTGGATGAACTGGATAAAATTGCGGACATAAAAAAAGTGGGCCTACCGCCCTATCAAAAAACGCTGATAATAAAACCTTTTAAAAACATTGAAAGCATCAGCAGTGTTCAGATGCTGTATGTAAACAAACGAAGCGGATTTGAAATCGAAAAAATATTGATGAAGTTAAAGGGAACGGGGATCCTACTCGTGAGTGAAAACTATCCATACCAATCATCCATGATAAATTTTATGTTGGTAGGGAACTTTCAGAAATTTGAATATAACCGAAAAAAAATTGAAGCCGAAAAAATGACCATTTCTTCTGAAATTGATGAGTTTGCAGTAACTTCAGATAAGGACTGGAGAGAATTTGCCCGGCAAAAAGTGGGAGAGCTTAAAGACGAAAAAGAAAAAGTTGAAACCCAAAAGGAAATGCTTTCATTTAAAGAAGTTGAAATAAAAAAGAAAAACCTGGAAGTGGAACAAAAAAACAGGGAAATTGAGCAGCAGGTAAAAATAATTGAAAAACAAAAAGAAGAAAGGAACAAACTTTTTGCCGAATCTGAAAAATTGCTAAAAAGCCTTCAGGATAATAAAGATAAATTTGAATCACAAAAAATTGAAATGATGAAGCAGAACGTGGAAATTGAAAAGCAGGAGAATACGCTAAAAAGAAAAAAAGGCGAG
Source organism: Flavobacteriales bacterium (assembly GCA_023250995.1). Classification (GTDB taxonomy): domain Bacteria; phylum Bacteroidota; class Bacteroidia; order Flavobacteriales_H; family JAHEZO01; genus JAHEZO01. The sequence goes on from JAHEZO010000111.1 coordinate 4,164, forward strand.
GCAAAAAAACTGGCGCAGGAAGCCCAAAAACTGGAACAGCTAATTGAGGAGCAAAAAAATTCCCTGAGTGAAAAAGAATCAAAAATCGAAAATCAGAGAATCACTTTGTATTTTGCAGCAGTGGTGGTTTTACTTATTGCCGGTTTCGGAGCTTTTATTTTTCGGCAGTATAAAGCCAAACAAAGGATAAATAAAATGCTGGAGGAAAAAAACATTGCCATCCAGGAGCAAAAAGAACAAATTGAACAACAGAAAAAACTGGTGGATATTAAAAACAAAAACATTACGGCAAGTATAAACTATGCAAAAAGAATTCAGCAGGCCATACTTATTTCGAGAGAACATTTAAATGAAATAATGCCACAACATTTTATTTTTTACAGGCCAAGGGATATAGTAAGCGGTGATTTTTACTGGGCACATGAATCAAAATCGGGAAAGCTGATATTTGCTGCGGTTGATTGTACAGGTCATGGGGTTCCCGGGGCATTCATGAGCATGGTTGGAAATGCACTTCTGAATGAAATTATTATAGAAAATAAGGTGGAAGAAGTGGATGAAATATTAAACCAGATGAAAAAAGGAGTCATTCAGGCATTAAAACAAACAGGTGCAGCAGGAGAACAAAAGGACGGAATGGACATTTCTTTGGTAAGCCTTCAACCCAAATTTCAGTCCTTTGGCAAGGGAGTATTTTCTAATTCAAAAAATGCCATTAACACCCCATTAATATTAAATTTTTCCGGTGCCAATAACCCTCTTTATCATTTCAGGAAAGGGGTTTTTACCGAGTACAAAGGCGAGAGGCAAACCATTGGATACGAAAAGGGAAAAGAAAATCCTTTTGTAAAACATAGCATTGAGGTAATTCCGGGTGATACAATTTATATTTTCACGGATGGTTTTGCAGATCAGAAAGGAGGCCCTGAGGGAAGGAAATTTTATTATAAAACACTCATAAATTTATTTTCCTCCATTCAGAATTTATCCATGCAGGAACAGCGGGCGGCAGTTAAAAAGACATTCGATGAATGGAAAGGGAATCATGAGCAAATAGATGATATATGTGTAATGGGGGTGAAGATTTAGGAACTTGTACCGTACAACATCCAGCATTTTATTACACTTAGGACGCTGATAGGTAAGATTGTACCATTTCTCATTATGAAATAGTCCAAAACATCAGCCAAATCATAATCCTCCCTCTCAACCTTATTTCGGGTACTTTTCATTCAGCAATTTTTATTTTCATTCTTACTTTTTTTATACGACAAACAGCCTTTGGCTGTTTGAGCGAGCCCCCGTAAAAGTAAGCAAAAAATCGAAAAATCTGATGAACCCTGCGATGGCTGTTGTCGCACATCCACCGGCCTGCAGGGCCACAGCCATCACCTCAGCCCTCAACGCTTCCGCACCAGATTTTTCAAAGAGCCCCCCGCGTTTGAGATGGAGATTGTTTTCTCTTTAGATAGAATTTCAAATAAAAAGCATGCCTAAAATTCAAAGAATTTTATTGGACTAAATTTTACAGGGTAATGGTATTAATTCCTGCGTATTCCTTTGCTGCCATGTCCCAAAATTCAGGAAAAAGAAATTCAAATTGGAAAGGAGGACCGGTCTTTTTCAAATCAAAAATTTATTTTTTTTTTCTACCCCCTCGCTTTCCACAAACCCCAACCGGCCGGACCATCTCACCAAAACCTTGCAAACGGAAGATGGCATTAATTTCCCACCTTCACCCTCACCCCCTCGCTGTGACTTGCAAACTCTGGGGCGTACATGCATTGAATGGTTGTTATTCCATTGGAAAAATTACCCTGGTGGGTAATGCGCAAGGGGTATTCAAAAACATAAACCCCTTTGAGTAAATAATCGAAAAAGAAATTTGTGGCAGCATCTCCGGTGCTTTCATAATAACCCAATCCGTCCTGCCATTTGTATTGTGATATCACATTTTCAGGTTCAAGACAGGATCCGCGCATATCTTTCATCTGAACAAATTCCATATCCCGGTCGACCCTGAGTTCAATTCTGACTTTAATTTTATCACCCGGTTTTAAAATAGTTTTTTCATCTGCCGGAATCATCACCGGACCTGTATCCGACATCTTTTCGAGAAATAATTTTTTATTCAGCTTCAATGGAGTTTCATGGGGGGTAATTTTATCTAATTGTTCAAAATACTGCCAATAGAGAGCACCCCAGCTTACCCCTTCATCATTTTTAGTAATTGAAACTTTTCCCATTTCCGGTTTTATTTCATTCCCCGCCCATGAAGTTTTAAAATATCCTGTTCCCGCCTCCGCTTTTACATTATCCGTTTTCTTTGGGTCAATTTTTATTTCCCCAAGGGTAATTTCAACCGAGCTTTCAGTGGAAAGCCAATCGGTTCCGTTTAACAACAAGGCGTAACAGGCATCGGCTGTGGCTTTCGTAGTTTTCCAGTCATTGGTCTGTTTGTTTTTTAAAAGCCAAATTCTCATTTCGTTTACAGAATTTTTATCGTTTGATATTTCGTTAAATGCTTCAATAAATAATGACTGAGCTTCAATTGGAGCCTGATACCAGTACAGCCCACCGCTGAATTCTTTCCAGTACATTCCAAGCTCTTCATTAAATATTGCATTTTCTTTTAACGACCGGATGATTGCCGGAGGAATTTTTTCATCTTTAAACCGGTGCAGTGCAAGGGCTAACATACCTTGTAAATAACGATTATTTTCAAGCCAGAACTTTTGAGCCTGGCCCTTATAATAATTAAAAGCTTCCTTGTTGCGTGATGAAATTTCAATCCTGTTGAAAAAATAACTTCGGGAATACAAATATTGAATTTCATCATAACCCAAATTATTTTTGGCCAAGTCGGTTTTTTGCTTTTTCAACCTTTCGTAATCCTCCCTCATCCTGTCGTCAAGATATGGAACTGCCTTCGAAACCATTTCCCATTCCTTCCCTTCGCTTTTTAATTCCTTTACCCCTAATTTATCCAAATGCCCGAACCCGGCTACAATATATTGAGTGATATAACGGTTATCCGGCATTCCCGGAAACCAGCTCCATCCTCCGTTTGGTGTTTGGTTTTTCTTTAATTTTTTTATGGCAGCATCCAGCTCGTTCGACATTTTATTCAAATCAAAAAGAAGGGAAATTCTATTTTTCTTTTCACTTTCGTTTTTTGCATCCAGAACCCAGGGTGTTTCTGCCAGCATCATTGATTTTAGCTCCTGATTCTTTTCAAGATTTGATAAAAGGGCATCCGGGTTTTGAGATTTCCATGAATCAAAAACCGCCTTAATTTTAGGAGAGGATCCGGCCACATGGGAAGCGATGCTATTGGCATAAAAACGATTGAACGTTTGCTCGGAACATTCGTAAGGGTATTCCATAAGATACGGAAGAGCCTGCACCGCATACCAGGCGGGATTGGCAGTGAATTCAAGGGTTAGCTTATGATTTTTTAGGGTTGATGAACCCCATGAGGCAATTAACTTTTCAAAACGGAAATCTTTTTTTTGCCTACCTTTTACCGGAAGGGGCATTGATTCTGTAACCAACATCCTATTGGTAAGAACCGGCAATGTCATCTCCTCTCCATCAGAGTAATTCAGCGCCTTTGCTACCACTTTATAAGTAATGGCCTGGTAAGTATCGGGGATGGAAAGGTTCCAGCTCAAAGGAGACGACTGACCTTTTTTTGAAGAAAAATTAATGCGACCGGATTTTCCCTCCATCAGAATGGAAGTAATATCCTTCAGGGTAATGGCATCAAATAAAAATAATTCACTCTCCCCGATTAAATCGCTCTCCGACAAATTAGAAACCTTTGCTGTGAAATTTATTTTATCCCCTTCTCTTAAAAAACGGGGGGCATTGGCGGTAACCATTAATTCCTTTTGGGTGATTACCTCCCGAATAGCAATGGCCGAATTTAAATCCTTTGTATGGGACAGTGCCGAAAACTTCCATTTTGTTAGTGCCTCCGGTACAGTGAAGCTGATAAATATTTCTCCTTTTTCGTTCGTTAGAAGATGTGGATAAAAAAAGGCAGTTTCAGCAAAATTACTCCGGACCTTAATAGATCCATGTTCCATTGTTTTACCGGTTTCTCCACCCGAAATTGTTTTATCGCCCAAAAACCCAAAAGAAGGTTTTTCTTCCATTTCCATTGCAGCATCAGTTGATTCTCCGGCTGTTTCAACGTGAATAGCATTTCCTTCATTTTTCAACATCCTTGCGGGATTCATTTTTGCAGAAGCACCGGTGGCCCTAGTCCGGTATTTATTTCGGACTCCACCATTATCCACATTATTATTTTCAAGGCCATCATCAAAGTAATCCGCTTCATAATATGTATTACTAAAATAAAAATCAAACCAATTAAGCCGGTCGTAATGGCGGGTAAAAAAAGGTGAATAGTTATTCCATTTTTCAAAATAACTCTGTGTATTTAAAAAGGTAAAAGAATGGTTGGTTTGCCTCATAAGGGTGGAATAATTATTTGAAAGAACATTAAAAATCCAATTGTTTGGCCTGAATGCATCCAAAGAAGCATCGTACATAGAAGCCACCATTTCAGCGGCAACCATGTCTGGCTTTTGTGCCTGTTCCGGTTTTTCTCCTTTGAAAGGAAGAAGAGGGTTTTTAATTTTTATTTTCCATTCTTCTTTTTGACCCGGGAAGAGTTTATTCCTGAATGTTTCAAATTCAAGGCCGAGCATTTTATCGGAGTGTGGTACGGTAATGATTTGATCGTAATTATAAACCCGGCCGTTCTTTACAAAAAGAAAATGAGCCGAAAAATTTCCTCTGTGCTTTTCCTCAATGGGAATTTCAATTTTTTTCTGCTCCGAGTTTAATGAAATCCATTCGGACGAAACAATTTTACCCCTATGTTCGATTTCAAATAAAACTTTTACTCCCTTCTCCCATGATCCGATAATAAATCCTGCATTTTCTCCCGGCTCACCTAGAATTTGGAGGGGAGCAAACCAACCAATTTCATTTGAAGGAACAGCCGTTTCCAGAGGAGAAAATAAAGTAAAAAAATTTTTCTCTTTAACCTCTTCTCCATATTTATCCTGCGTTTTTGCCTCCATAACATAAACCCCCTGAGTCCAGGAAGCAAGATTTAAAAGTGTAATTTTTTTCGATTTTTCAGTGTTAAATTCGCAAGAAAAAATTTCAGGGGCCGATTTTTCCCAGGTGGAATAATTGTTTTCATCATCATAAAAATCCAGTGGAAATTCATTGTAAAATTCCTCTTTCCCAAGAATGAATTTATCGGGACTTTCCCAAAGCCTTTTTCTAAAACTCCTGCCGGGGTTTTTCAATTTGTAAATTACAAGCGTTCCTTTCGAGGGTTCATCCTCACCCGCAAGGTTTGTAGTCCTCACCAAAAAAGTATCGCGTTCTGTTTTATTTATCCGGTCAGAAACATCAATGCTTAATGACAGTGCAGAATACCCGGCTATAACATTTTGTGTTGCGGAATGAGTTTCACCCGCTGCATCGGTTACATCAGCGGACACGGTATAATGAAACACCGGCTGAAATTTTTTGCTTACTTTTTTATCGGGGATTGCAATAAAGGAAATTTCGAACTCACCTTTTTCATTGGTTTTAGCCGTTCCGTTTGAAATCTCCATCTCAGGAGAATTTGGATATCCTCCTCTCCCATAACTGAATGAATAAGGAAAATTCGCACTTCTTACCACCCTGAATTTTACTTCAGAATCATCAATGGAAGAACCCGAATATGTTTTTGCGGCTCCTTTCACCAAAACCTTTTCTCCCAATTTGTAACTCCCCTTTACTTTTTCAAAGTTTACTTCGAATTTCGGCCGCTTGTATTCCTCCACCGAAAAATAAGCAAATCCGTGCTGATCGGTGATGTGCATTTGCCCATTTAAAATTCCTTGCGGTGCAGTAAAAGTTCCGCTGATGGAACCAAATTCATTGGTTGTTAATTTTAATTCACCCACCTTTTGGTAGTTTACATCATTAAAAATCACCGTGGTACTAAAACCGGGTTTTATTTCATTTTTTTCACCGTCAGTTTCAATAATAATTCCTTTAAAATAAATTGTTTGGCCTGGCCTGTAAATTCCCCTATCGGTAAAAAAATAAGTAACTATCCTTTTCTTTTCGGGAGGAGATGGTTTATATTGATATAAGTATGAATTGGTGTTTAACCGGTCGGACGAAAAATTAAAATCAATATAAAAATTCCGGTAATCATCCGAAGGCGGAACATTAAAATAACCATTTTGGTCGGAGGTGAATTCTCCAATGGAACGGTCTTCATAATCACGTGTTACATAATTGTATTTTTGATAGAACAACTTTGCAATTGCTCCTTTCAAGGGCTCTCCCGAGTTGCGGTTAAAAACCCGCACATCATAGCTCCCGTCTGATGAATTTACCCTGGTAACATAGCTGAGATTCGAAACCCAGCAGGCAGCATAAGCAACTCCATTTTCGGAATAATCGAATTTATCATTCGTTCCGCATAAAATTACATAATGCCCCAACGGTAAGCCGGGAATTTTTATTTCAGTGGAGTGTGACTGATAATCGCCCTCATCAGGCAAATCCACCGACCATTCCTTTATTGTTTTTAGAGACCTTACCGCGTTAACCAGTTCCTTCCCGTATTTTTTGCGGATAAGGGTTTTATAACTATCAAAATCGGCTGCGGCCACACGGAAATAAATTTTCCGGACGTTTTTATATTTTACAAGGGCAAGAAAAGGATGGTCGGGAGGATTGATATTTTCGGTGTTAAACGAAATGCTTTTTTCTTCAATTCTTGAAAGAAGGTATTTGCAATTTTTGGCACCCGAAGATTCGGGAAACTTTTGGATTGCCGATTTGCAAATTTCATGGGCGGTTTTAAATCCATCAGCACACTTTCCCAGGGGGGAGGGAACATCTTCTTCCCTTGGTTTAAAAGAGCTTCCCTTTTCAAAATATAAGTTGGCAATTTCAAAATTAATTTCAGAATTCGAAGATAAGGCAGAAAACTTTTTTTCAAGGTATTTGAGCCCGGTTAAATATAAACTGTCTTTGGAGATTTCCGAACCATCTGAATCCTGTAAATACGAAGGTGAATTGTTTTTTAAAAATTTTAATCGTTTTAAATCAGCATCTATTAAGGCGGAGGGGTCCGTGTCTTCCTGGTGAATTCCTATTAAATTCTGCAATAAAATTATCGCCTGAAATTTTAGAGAAAATGTGTCACGGGAGACAATCTTCAATCTTGCAAATTCAGGTGCCGGGCTAAAATAAACGGCCTTATCTAATTCAAATTTATAAGCCGGTTGCGTTAAGCCTGTTTCATCATGAATAAAAAAATCAATGGCCCGATGGGCCAGAAAATCATATAGCGTAGGCCTATATTTAACCGATTCCTTCTCCCTTATCAATACAGGTTCAAAAAGAGAAACAGGAGTCCTTTTCAGTGAATCTGAATTATGTAGAGATGAAGTATAATTGTTTATTGTTTCGGCAAGAATCTTTTTCATGTCCCAGGTCCTAATGTCTTCGTTCTTAAAGCCAACCGTTTCAGTCCGGTTTAAAAACCTCCACCTGTTTTGCTGATAAAATCCCCAGTACACTTCGGCAAGCATGGATTGAAGCACATTTTTTAAAGGGAACAAGGAAGAATCAACTTCCAGCTTTAGGCCATAAATAGATTTTATGTAATCGTCTTCCTGAATATAGGATTCAAATTTTATTTTGTGAATCAAAGCCTTAGCCACCTGGCCGGAATTATTTTCCTGTTTGGCTTTTTTCAAAATAGCCTCTACCATTTCGATGGCTGAACGGGAAAGTCCCTGATTAGCCAATGAATCTACCCGCTTCCATTCTTTTTCAAAAGAATTTCCGCCAGGAAACAGAATCAATGGAGAAGGAATTTTTGGTGGAAAGAAAAAGTTTAAACTGGCTGAGGTGAGGGCGATTCCGGTAAGGAAAACTAAAAGTAATTTTTTTGCTTGCATAATATTTTTTCTATTGAGATGCAAAGAAATTATTATTCCATAAATCCCTCTCTAAATTTTAATATTGCTTTTTAAAAGCACTTCAGCATATAAATTTTCGTACATCGGTAAAATATTTTCAATATCAAATTTTGCAGCCTGAACCC